>JAICGY010000074.1 GCA_025922915.1 Candidatus Methylomirabilota bacterium
AGCTGAGCGAGTACGTCCGCAAGCTCGAGGCCGCGGGCTTCCACGCGCGAAAGTACATGGTCGAGCTCTACGCGAAGCTCGCGTTCCCGCTCGTGAACCTCATCATGGTCCTGGTCGCCATCCCGTTCTCGCTGCAGGCGCCACGCGGCGGCCGCCTCTTCGGCGTCGCCCTGGCCATCGCCATCATGGCGGGCTACCTGGTCGTCCACTACGTCGCTCTGGCCTTCGCGCGCGCCGACCTCCTGCCCCCGCTGCTGGCCGCCTGGACCGCCAACATCATCTTCCTCGGCCTCGGCACCTCTCTCTTCCTGCGCGCACGCACCTGACCCTGCGGGCAGCCCGGGCCCCGGGGTCCCAGCCGCGGGTCGACAGCACGCACCGGGAGGCGTGGGGGGCGGCGGGCGGGGCCGGCGACCTACTTCGCGCCGGTCAGCGCGCGCAGCGTCTCCTCGAGCTGCTTCTGCTCCGCCCCGTACGCCGCCCAGTCCCCGCGCCGCAGCGCGTCCTGCGAGCGGGTCCACGCCTCCCACGCGCGCTGGGCGGGGCCGAGGTCCGTGGGCGCGGCCGGCCCGGGCGCCGCCACCGACGGCAGCGTCGGCCGGCCGGGCGCCGCGCCCTCGAACACCCGGGCCAGGGACTGCTCGAGGCTGGGCTCCATCGCGATCTGATTGCCGTGGGCCACGATGATCCGGCGGAGCTCGGGCAGCGCCCCCTGCTCGGCGGCGGCCAGGTACAGCGGCTGCA
Organism: Candidatus Methylomirabilota bacterium; assembly: GCA_025922915.1. GTDB lineage: Bacteria > Methylomirabilota > Methylomirabilia > Rokubacteriales > CSP1-6 > JAICGY01. The sequence continues at coordinate 745 of JAICGY010000074.1, forward strand.
CGTAGATGAGCGACTGGTCGAGCGGGATGGCGAGGAGCGACCCGCGGATCACCGTCGAGCCGCGCTGGTTCCAGAGGGAGAGCTGCTGCGAGATGACGGGATCCTGGTCGATGCGCGCGTCGATCTGGCGCGGCCCGTAGACGAGCTTCTGCTTCGGGAAGTTGTAGACGATCAGGCGGCCGTAGCTCGGCGGATCCGAGCGCGCGGCGAGCCACGCGATCATGTTGTCCCGCCGCGCGGGGTTGAACAGGGTCAGGAGGATGAACTCCTCCCGCTTCTCGCCCGGCAGGCGCATGATCGTGTAGTAGGGCTCCATCTCGCGCTCGCGGCCGTCGATGACCCGGCGGGGGATCGCCCAGAGGTCCTCGCGGTTGTAGAAGACCTGGGGATCCTGCATGTGGTACGTGGCGTACTTGCGGGCCTGGATCGCGAAGAAGTCCGCGGGATAGCGCAGGTGGCCCCGGAGGTCCTCGGGCATCGCCTCCAGCGACCGGAGGAGGCCCGGGAACGCGCCGGCGTAGACGCGCACGATCGGGTCGTCCGGATCCGCGATGTAGAAGGCGACGCTGCCGTCGTAGGCGTCGATCGAGGCCTTCACCGCGTTCCGGACGTAGTTGCCGACGCCCCGGACGGGATCGGAGTACGGATAGCGGTCGGTGGTCGTGTAGCCGTCGAGGAGCCACACCAGCCGCCCGTCGCCCGTGACCACCAGGTACGGGTCGGCGTCGAAGCGGAAGAACGGCGCGATGCGCTCGACGCGCGCGCGGACGGACCGGTACATCAGGACCCGGCTCTCGGGCGTCAGGTCGTCGGACAGGATGATCTTCGGCTCCCCGAAGCGCGCGGCGAAGGCCAGGCGCCGGAGCCAGGAGGAGATCAGCACGCCCCCCTTGCCGTCGTACCGCGTGTAGACGTTCTGGTCGCCCTGCGGGTAGTCCAGCTCCTGTGAGCGGGTGCGGACGATGACGTACTCGTTCCCGATCTCCCCGTAGTAGATCTCGGGGCGCGTGACCGCCGGGAAGCCGTCCGTCGAGTGCGGCGGGATGTCCTTCACGAAGAACTCGGGCAGCCCCTCCGCGGTGATGCGGCTGACCGGGCCGACCACGACCCCGTACCCGTGCGTGTAGGTGAGGTGCTCGTTGATCCAGCTCCGCTGGCCTTGCAGGTGCTGGTACGAGAGCTCCCGCGGCGAGAGCATCAGCTGCCGGTACTCGCCGTCGATCCGGTAGCGGTCGTTGTCGACGTCCATGAACTTGTAGTAGGTCCGGATCTCCTGAAGCTGCGCGAACGTCCGCAGCAGCGGGCGGTGGTCCCAGAGCCGGATGTTCTTGATCGTCGCGTCGTTGCGCTCCAGGGCCCGGGCGTCGAGCCGCTCGTCGGCGGGGAACTCCCGCTCCTCGATGCGGTCGAGGCCGTACGCCTGCCGCGTCATCCGGATGTTGTGCTCGATGTACGGCCGCTCCGCCTCCAGCTCGTTCGGCGTCACGCGGAACCGCTGCAGGAACGAAGGATAGACGCCGAGCCCGACGACCCACACCGCGGCCAGGATGGCGACGCCGACGGCGACGATGCGGAGCCCCGGCCGGGCGATCTGCAGCAGGCAGGCGAGCGCGGCCACCACCGCCAGCACGGTGAGGACGCCGAGGGCGGGCAGCGCCGCGTTGACGTCGGTGTAGGTCGCGCCGTACACGAGCCCGCCCGGCGACAGGAGCACCTCGTACCGGTCGAGCCAGAACCCCACTGCCTTGAGCCCGAGCAGCACCGCGCCGAGCAGCAGCAGGTGCGTGCGGGCGCCGGCGGCCAGCCGCGGGCCCCGCGTGGTGAGCACCAGGCTTCGCTGCAGGACGTACACGAGCAGCGTCAGGAAGAGGGTGCCGGTCAGCAGCGCCGTGCCCCAGCCGTGCACCATCCGCCAGAAGGGCAGGACGAAGACGTAGAGACCCAGGTCGTGAGCGAAGACGGGATCGGCGACGCCGAACGGCTCGGCGTTCAGGAACCGGAGGGCCGTCTCCCACTGCTCGCTCGCCCGCAGGGCGGCCACCAGCGCGACCAGGCCGACGACGACGGGCAGGAAGCGGCGCAGCAGCGGCTCGATGACGAGCCGGCCCGGCAGCCCGAGCTGGTCCTCCAGCTCCCAGTACACGTCGGGCTGGGCGGCGCGGGCGGCGAAGGCGAGGTTGCCGTAGAGGAAGACGACCACGCCGAGGGCCACCGCGGCGAACAGCGTCCCGCGCATCGTGACGATCGCCCAGAAGAGGTCCGTGTAGCCGACGGCGCCGAACCACAGCCACTCGGTGTAGAACGGCACCACCTGGGCGAGCACGGCCAGCGCCACGAAGGCCGCGACGAGCACCGCGATCGGGCGAGGCTGAGCCATCCGGACGGCGGAGGCGGGGCCGCTAGGTCCCGTGACGCCAGGACGCGAGGTACTCGGCCTGCTGCGGGGTCAGGTCGTCGATCGCGACGCCCATGGAGGCGAGCTTGAGCCGGGCGATCTCCCGGTCGATCTCGACCGGGACCCCGTAGACGCGCTTCTCCAGCGCGCGCCCCTTCTTCACCATGAACTCGGCCCCGAGCGCCTGGTTGGCGAAGCTCATGTCCATGACCGCGGCCGGATGCCCCTCGGCGGCGGCCAGGTTGATCAGCCGGCCCTCGCCGAGGACGAAGAGGCGGTGGCCGTTGGCGAGCGCGAACTCCTCGACGAACGGCCGCATGACGCGCCGGGACTGCGCGATCTCGGCCAGGGTGGCGAGGTCGATCTCGACGTTGAAGTGGCCGGAGTTGGCCAGGATCGCGCCGTCCTTCATCCGCTCGAAGTGCTCGCGCCGGATGACCGACGTGTTCCCGCTCACGGTGACGAAGACGTCCCCCACCTCGGCCGCGCGGGCCATCGGGGCCACCTGGAAGCCGTCCATCACCGCCTCGAGCGCCCGCATCGGCTCGACCTCGGTGACGATCACGTGGGCCCCCATCCCCTTGGCGCGGGTGGCCACGCCCCGGCCGCACATGCCGTAGCCGGCCACGACGACGGTGCGCCCGGCGAGGAGCACGTTCGTGGCGCGCAGGATGCCGTCGATCGTCGACTGGCCGGTGCCGTAGCGGTTGTCGAAGAGGTGCTTGGTGTCGGCATCGTTCACGGCGATGACCGGGAAGGCCAGGACGCCTTCCTTCTCCATCGCGCGCAGGCGGATGACGCCCGTCGTCGTCTCCTCCGTCCCTCCGATCACGTCGGCGACCAGGTCGCGTCCGCGCGTTCCCTCCGCGTGCAGCTGGGAGATCAGGTCGGCCCCGTCGTCCATCGTGACCTGAGGACGCGTCCCCAGCACGGCCTCGAGGTGCCGGTAGTACGTCGCGTTGTCCTCGCCCTTCTGCGCGAACACCGGGATCTCGTACTCCCGCACGAGCGCGGCCGCGGTGTCGTCCTGGGTGGACAGCGGATTCGAGGCGCAGAGGGCGACCTGGGCCCCGCCCGCCTTGAGGGTGAGCATGAGCACGGCGGTCTCGGTCGTGACGTGCAGGCACGCGCCGAGGCGGATGCCCTTCAGCGGCTGCTCCTTCTCGAACCGCTCGCGCACCTGCCGCAGCACGGGCATCGACAGCTCGGCCCACTCGATGCGCTGCCGCCCCTCGCCCGCGAGCTCGAGATTCCTCACGTCGTGCTCAACCATGCCCCGATCGTCCTTTCACGCTCGTGCGACGCCGCCCCGGCCGGGCCGGCTCACGGGGGATCCCAGGAGGAGGCGGGAGGACGAGCGCCGCGCCGCTCGCGCCCGCCGGCAGGGGCGAGACCCCTGGCCGGGTCAGATCCCGGCGTCGTCGCGGAGGTCCTTGACCCGGTCGATGCGCTCCCACGTGAAGTCGCTGTCGTTGCGTCCGAAGTGCCCGTACGCCGCGGTCTTGCGATAGATGGGCCGGCGCAGGTCGAGGTACTTGATGATGCCGGCCGGGGTGAAGTCGAAGTGGCGCCGGATCAGCCGCTCGATCTCGGTGTTCGGGATGCGCCCCGTCCCGAACGTCTCCACCATGATGGAGACCGGCTCGGCCACGCCGATGGCGTAGGCGACCTGGACCATCGCCCGCTCCGCGAGGCCGCCGGCCACGACGTTCTTGGCCACGTGCCGCGCCATGTAGCAGGCCGAGCGGTCGACCTTCGTCGGGTCCTTGCCGGAGAAGGCGCCGCCGCCGTGGGGGCAGGAGCCGCCGTAGGTGTCGACGATGATCTTGCGGCCGGTGAGCCCCGTGTCGCCCATCGGCCCACCGGTCACGAACCGACCGGTCGGGTTGATGTGGAAGGTGCAGGTCTTCCGGTCGATCAGCTCAGGCGGCACGACGGGCAGGATGACCTGCTCGATCATGTCGCTGCGGATCTTGTCGGGCGGGACCTCGGGACCGTGCTGGGTCGAGATGACGACCGTCTCCACCGATCGGGGCTTGCCGTCGACGTAGCGGACCGTGACCTGCGACTTGCCGTCCGGGCGCAGATAGCCGATCTCCCCGGACTTCCGGCGCTCCGCCAGCCGCATCGTAAGGTGATGCGCGAGCATGATCGGCAGCGGCATCAGCTCCGGCGTCTCCGTGCACGCGTACCCGAACATGAGCCCCTGGTCGCCGGCGCCCAGCCGGTCGACGCCCATCGCGATGTCCGACGACTGCTCGTCGATCGCCGTGATGATCGCGCACGTCTCGGAGTCGAACCCGAACTTGGCGCGGGTGTAGCCGACGTTCCGGATGGTCTCGCGGGCGACGCGGGGGATGTCGACGTAGCAGGACGTGGAGATCTCGCCGGCGACGACGACGAGGCCGGTGGTGAGCAGCGTCTCGCAGGCCACGCGTCCGGTGGGATCCTGGGCGATGACGGCGTCGAGCACCGCGTCGGAAACCTGATCGGCGATCTTGTCAGGGTGACCCTCCGTCACCGACTCCGACGTGAACAGGTACTCGTCTCGCGCCATCGATGTCCCCTCCCGCGCGGCCGCTCGACCGCGCGCGTTCGGTGCCTGGACGCGCGGCGGGCGCCGCGCGTCGGCGTGTCGCGTCACTGTAGCACGGCGCGTCAGGACCCCTCAAGGCGCCGCGTCGCCGCCGGCCGCCATGCGCCGCTTCATCTCCTCGAGCCGGGGCACCGTCCACGGGTCGACGCCGGCGAGCGCCGCCAGGTAGACGCTCGCCCACTGCCCGAGGTAGACGAGCGACAGCAGGCGCGCCAGGCGCCCGCGGCCGCGCGCGCACACCTCGGAGACGGAGCCGTCGGCGGCCTCCACCATGTGACGGAGGATCGCCATCCGCCGCCCGATCTCGGCCCCCTCGCCTTCCTCGCGGAGCAGCACGACGTGGCGATCGCGGGCGGCGGGCCTCCGCCACGCCTCGATCTCGTTGTGGTTCATCTCGGGGACCGCGCCGGAGACGGCCAGCACCTTGCCGTTCTCCTCGAGGTCGGTCTTCCACCGGTACGCGGCGGCCCCGGTGAGCGGGCCGCCGCAGATCACCGGCAACCGGCCGTGGAGCGCGTGCGCCACCCGCTTCGCCTCGTTCTCGTCGACGGGCGACGCCACGCCGAGATCGCCGGCCTGCGCCGTCAGCACGTCGAGCGCCTCGCTCACGTCGTCCTCGGCGGCCGCGTCGACGCCGCAGGCGCGCAGCGCCGCCAGCGTCCCGAGGACGAGGTACCCCAGCGCCATCCTGGGCATGAGGCCGCCCGGCAGCGTCACCCGGGGCAGCCCGTGGTCGGTGGCCAGCCGGCCCAGCCGACCGCCCGCCGTCAGGACGATGACCGGCAGGCCTCGCCCCAGGGCCGTCTCCACGGCGGAGAGCACTTCGACCGTGTCGCCGGAGTAGGAGGACGCCAGGACGAGCGCCTCGTGGCCTCCGGCGGCCGGCAGCCCGTAGCCGCGGTGCACCACGAGGGGAACCTCGAGGGAGGCCGCGGCGCACGCCGCCACGAGGTCCGCCCCCGCCGCCGATCCGCCCATGCCGGCGAGGAGGACGAGACGCGGTCGCCCCGGCCCTGGAGGCGGCACCGGTCGCAGCGTGCGCGCCCGCCGGCACTGCTCGGGGAACTCGGCCAGGACCCGGCACGCGCCGTGAGGGTCGGCGCGCTCGAGCGCCGCTGGCTCGTCGAGATTCATCGCTCCACCACCGTGAGGGTCGTCTCCATCTCGCCCTCCTGCGCCGCCAGCGGCCAGGCCAGCAGCAGGGCGAGCCCCTGGTAGATGCGCTCGTAGCCGCCCTCCGACACCGAGACCGTCTCGACCGGTCCCCAGGCCAGCTCCGCTCCGCCGCTCCAGGTCAGCCGGGCCTCGAGGCCGAGCCACTCGTCGACCAGCGTCACCCCGGTGGCGCCGGGAAGTCGGCCCGTGCTCGCCAGCGAGGGTCGGTCGGGCAGGTCGAGGTAGCGGCCGGGGCCGCTCCCCGCCGTGAGGGCGAGATTCCACTGCACCCCCCAGCGGCCCTCGAGCGGCCCGCCGTCCGGGCGGCGCGGACGGTAGCGGGCGGCGAGCGCAGCCCCGCGCACGGTGACGCGCTTGTCCAGCGCCAGCCCCTCTCCGGTCAGCGAGAGCACGACGGTGGCGCCGTCGGCGGCAACCTCGACCGCCGGGGAGAGGCGCGTCTCGCCGAGGGCGGCCCGGCTCTGCGCCCAGGGGGCGACGGGATCGAGCGCGCCGTCCAGCGGGAAGAGGCCGTCCAGGAGCGAGGCGCGGCGGAAGTCGTCGTACGCGAGCAGCAGCTCGAGCCCGGCCTCCTTGACCGGCGGCGGCTGGTGGACCGACCGGAGCCCGATGTCGCCGCCCGCCGCGGTGTCGAGCAGCGCGTGATAGGGCTCGGGCCGGCGCGTGAGCACGTCGGCGAGATCGTGGCGCCGGCCCAGGACGGCCAGCTCCGTGATCGTGCCGCCCCGGGACGGGTTGAGCGTCACCGCGAGGGCCGGCGTTCGCACGACGATCTCGCCGCGCCCGTCGCCGTTGACGTCCTCCACGAGCGTGGCGGCGACGTCGCCGGTGATGGCGGCCAGCCGCACCTCGGCATCCAGCAGCGCGCTCTTCACCGCCCGGCGCAGGTGCGGCAGGTAGCAGCCGCCGAAGACCCCGTGCCAGTACGCATCGTTGGCCTGCCCCCGCCACAGCGACTCCCGCGCCTGGGCCAGGCGCGCATCGGCGCCGTGGCGCTCGCGGGCCGCCTCGGCGGCGCGCGAGAGGCGCACCATCTTCCAGTAGAGGTCGGCGACCTCCGGGTACTTGACGAGGAAGTTCCGCCAGAAGCCGCCGCGCAGCAGGGTGGTCAGGCGCGCGGCGCCGTCCAGCCCGCCGACGTCCCGCTTCGCCGCCTCGAGCGCGGTGGCGGCGGCGTACGGCAGGGCCCACTCCTCCATCTCCTGATAGGACGCGGTCGGCAGGTAGACGCGCCCGACCGGCGGCGTGGCGTCGACCACCTCGGCGAACGTGGCGAAGCGCAGCCACGGCGTGGCGAGCACGCGGTCGAAGAAGGTGTCGAGCCAGCCGTTCTCGTAGACGTGGCGATGGGTGCCCGGCCAGGCGCCGAACTTCTCCCCGTCGTCGACGACGGTGACCGCGGAGAGGTGGCGGCGCTCGCCGAGGTACTCCAGGGACTTCTCGACATCGGCGAAGGGCACGAGGTGCCGCAGCCGCTCGTTGATCGGAAAGACCGCGACGGTCGCGCCCTGCTCCTCCGTGAGGTAGTAGCCGCCGAGCGTCTCCGGCGAGAGGCCGGCGAGCGCGAAGTGGCGATCGTCGACCAGCACGTATTCCACACCGGCGGCCTGCAGCACGCGGGGCAGCTGCGGCTCCCACACCCGCTCGGCCAGCCACATGCCGCGCGGCCGGACGCCGAACTCGGTGCGCAGGTACTCGGTGAGCCGGTCGATCTGGCCCCGCTTGTCGTGATCGGGCAGGATGGCGAGGATCGGCTCGTAGAAGCCGCCGGTGAGCAGCTCCACCTGGCGGGCGGAGACCAGCGCGCCGAGCAGGTCGAACGTGGCCGGCGCCTGCTCGCGCAGCCAGACGAGGAGGCTGCCCGTGCAGTGGAGGGTGAGGCGGACCTCCGGCCGGGCCCCGAGCCGGGCCAGGAACGGATGGTACGCCAGCGTCGTCGCCTCCCGCAGGACCTCGTCGAAGTTCCCGATGGGCTGGTGGTTGTGGACGCCGAAGCAGAGGGCGAGCGGCCCGCTCACGAACTACTCGCGGTCGATGTCCCGGTGCACCACGGTGACCCCGACGTCGTGACGCTCGATGGCGGCGCGCAGCTCCTCGACCAAAGCGACCGAGCGGTGGCGGCCGCCGGTGCAGCCGATCGCCACGGTCAGGTAGGCCTTGCCCTCCCGCTGGTAGGCGGGCAGGACGAAGTCGAGGAAGTCCTGGAGCCGCCGCGCCAGCTCCTTGCTGTCCGCATGCTGCATGACGAAGCCCCGCACGCGGGCGTCCCGCCCGTCGAGCGGGCGGAGCCCCTCCACGAAGTGCGGGTTCGGAAGGAAGCGCACGTCGAAGACCAGGTCGGCGTCGAAGGGCACGCCGTGCTTGAAGCCGAAGGAGACGAGCGACACGGACAGGCCGCGGCGCCGGCGGGGCGCGCCGTAGTGCTCGAGCAGCAGGTCCTTGAGCTGGTGGACGGTCAGGGCCGAGGTGTCGATGATCCGGTCGGCCACCTCCCGCAGGTGGGAGAGTGCCTTGCGCTCGGCCCGGATGCCGTCCAGCACGTTGCCCTCGGGGGCGAGCGGGTGTCGCCGGCGCGTCTCCCGGTACCGGCGCACGAGCGTCTCCTCGCTCGCCTCGAGGAACAGCACCTCCACGTGGTGGCCGCGCTTGCGGAGCTCGGCGAGGGTGCCGAGGAGGTGGGTGAGGTACTCGCCCTCCCGCACGTCGACGCCGAGAGCGACGCGCTCCACCGGCTGCCCGGCGCGGGCCACCAGATCGGCGAAGGTGGGAATCAGCGTGGTGGGCAGGTTGTCGACGCAGAACGCGCCCATGTCCTCGAAGGACTTGATGGCGTAGCTCTTCCCGGCCCCGCTCAGGCCGGTGAGCACCACGAAATCGATGGGCGCCCCCATGCTACGGGGCGTCGCCGCCCGGGATCCGCGCGGCTCCCGGCCGGCGCGCCCGGCGGGGGGCGGCGAGCCGGCGGTCCTTGGCGCGGCGCACCTGGCGGGCCAGCGCCTCGACGGCCTCGTCCACGGCCCGCCTGAAGTCCGGCGCGGTGGCCGCGCAGGAGAAGACACCCCGCCGCGCGCGGAGGGTCAGCCGCACGGTGTGGCGGAACTTCTCGGCGGAGCAGGTCGCCCGCGCGTCCACGAGGCGCGGCAGGAGCGGCGTCAGCCGGGCCACCTTCCGCGTCATCACGTCCTTGAACGCCGGGCTGAGGTCCACGCCCCGTCCGCTGATGATCATGCGCATGGGGGCCTCCTGCGGGCCGCCCGCGCTCAGCGCCGGCGCGGCGCGAGGCGGCGCTGGTGGGACGGCAGGATCCCCAGCTCCTCCCGGTACTTCGCCACCGTCCGGCGGGCGATGGTGAGGCCGCGGCCCTTGAGGATCATGGCCACCTCCTGGTCGGAGAGCGGCTTGGCCGGGTCCTCGTTCGCGAGCAGGTCCTGGATCATCTTCTTCACCGAGACCGAGGAGACCATCTCGCCGTCGGGTCCGGAGGCGATGCCGCTGTGGAAGAAGAACTTCAGCTCGAAGAGGCCCTGGGGCGTCTCCACGTACTTGTTGGTCGTCACGCGGCTGATCGTCGACTCGTGCATGCCGATGTCCTCGCCGACGTCCCGGAGGGAGAGCGGGCGGAGGTACGGCAGGCCCTTGTCGAGGAACTCCCGCTGGAACTTGACGATCGACTGCGTGACCTTGCGCAGCGTCCGCTGCCGCTGGTCCACCGACTTGATCAGCCAGACGGCCGACCGCAGCTTCTGCTCGACGTACTGGCGCGCGTCGTCCCCGGAGTTGCGGAGGAGGGAGCGGTAGAGCGAGTTCACGCGCAGCCGCGGGATCCCGTCCTCGTTCAGCACGACCACGTACTCCGAGCCCATCTTGTGCACGACCACGTCGGGACCGATGTAGCGCGAGTCGCTGCCGCCGAACCGCCGGCCGGGCTTGGGCTCGAGCTCCATGATCTGCTCGATCGAGTCCATGACGCGGTCGAGCGGCTGCCGGAGGGCGCGCGCGATGTCCTGGTAGCGCCGCCGCGCCAGCGCCTCGAAGTGCTGGTCGACGATCTCGACCGTCACCGGATCGTGCAGCGGGTCGCTCCTGAGCTGGATGAGCAGGCACTCCTGGATGGAGCGCGCCGCCACCCCGGGCGGGTCGAAGGACTGCACGAGCGCGAGCACCTTCTCGACCTCGGCCTCGCTCACCCCGCACCGCGTGGCGATCTCGGCGACCTCGGCGCGGAGGTACCCGTCCTCGTCGAGGTTGCCGATGATCTCCGTCCCGATGCGTCGCACGACGGCGTCGGCCGCCTCCGGGCAGAGCCGCAGCTGCTCGTCCAGGTGGTCGGCCAGCGACGCGGTGGAGCGCACGAGGTTCTCGAACGGCAGCTCCTCGCGCTCCTCCTGGGCCACCAGCGAGCGCTCGTCGCTGTTGTCGTCGAACATGACGGCGAAGGGGTCGAAGGGCAGGTCGTCCGTCGACCGCTCGGACACCGGCGCGGGCTCCACCGGCGCCGGCTCCGCCGGCGTGGGCGCGGGCGCCGTCGCCTCCGCGGGGGCGGGGGCGTCCGCCGACTCCCCCGTCTCCGGCTGCACCTCCTCGAGCAGCGGGTTCTCGAGCAGCTCCTTCTGGACCACCTCCTGCAGCTCGAGCGTCGAGAGCTGCAGCAGCTGGATCGCCTGCTGGAGCAGCGGGGTCATGACGACCCGCTGGCTCTGCCGGAGTGAGAGGCGCGCTTCCATGGCCATGGCGACGTCCCTGCTCGCGCCTAGAGGGCGAACTTCTCGCCGAGATAGATCTCCCGGGCGATGGGGTTGTTGGCGATCTCGCTCGCGGTACCCGACACGAGGATCTTGCCGTCATAGAGGATGTAGGCGCGGTCCGTGATGGCGAGGGTCTCGCGCACGTTGTGGTCGGTGATCAGGATCCCGATGCCCCGCTCGCGCAGGCGCGCCACGATCTCCTGGATGTCCGCGATGGCGATGGGATCGATGCCCGTGAAGGGCTCGTCCAGCAGCAGGTACTGCGGCGAGGTGACGAGCGCCCGCGTGATCTCCAGGCGGCGCCGCTCGCCGCCCGACAGCGTGTACGCCGGGTACGGCGCCAGCGAGGTGAGGTCGAGCTCGGCCAGCAGCTCGTTCGCCCGCTCGCGGCGCTCGTCGCCGCCAAGGTCCTGTGTCTCGAGGATGGCCAGCAGGTTCTCCTCCACGGTCAGCTTCCTGAACACCGACGATTCCTGCGGCAGATAGCCGATGCCGAGCCGGCATCGCTGGTACATCGGCAGGGTCGTGATCTCCTGCCCTTCCAAGAAGATACGTCCGCCCTCGGTCGCCAGCAACCCGACGATCATGTAGAAGGAGGTCGTCTTGCCGGCACCGTTCGGGCCGAGCAGGCCGACGACCTCGCCCCGCTGGATGTCGAGCGAGACGTTGTCGACGACCTTGCGCTGGCGGAACCACTTCTGCAGCCCCTGGGCCACGAGGCCTTCCATGCGCCGTCAGTCTCCACAGCCGTCCGTCGAAGCCGCCGCCGCCCGCGGCTTGGCGGCCCCCTCGCCCTGCGCCTCGTCGCGGGGGTAGAAGACCGCCTTGACGCGCTCGTTCTGGCCGGCCTGCACGACCGACCGGTCCTGCGAGAGGTAGATCGTGATCGTCTCCCCGGTGACGATGTTGTCGCCCTGCCAGACCCGCGCGTCTCCGCTCAGCACCACGCGCTGCTCGAGATCCAGGTATTCCGCCCGGCGCGCGGTGCCCGTCCGGCAGTCGCGGGTGACGATCCGGACGTTGCCGACCGAGACCGTGCGCACGATGCGGTTCCCCTTCTCGTCCAGGTACACCTCCATCCGGTCGGCGTGCTGGACCGAGTTGTCCTGGCGGGCCACGACGTTGCCGGTGAAGACGACGAGCCCCTCCTTGCCGAATCGCTCCATCTTGTCCGCGTCCACCGTCACCGGCTTCCCCGGCGTCGCCCCGCGCGCCGGGGTCTGGCCGCCGCGCGGCGGCGTCGCCCGCGGTTGCGCACCGGCCACGGCCGGACCCAGGGCGAGCACGCCGACGGCGAGGACGAGCCACGCCTTCACCGGGCGCGCTCCCGGGTCGCGAACCGGGCGTGCACGCGCCCGCCGATCGTCGCCGCCTCGTCGTCGGTCCGGACCTCGAACCCCTGGCCCACCACGGTCGAGCCCTGGCGCGACAGTCGCACCTCCTCGTCCGTCCACAGGCGCCGCTGGTCGGCGTCCCACCGCAGCACGGAGGTCTCGAGCCGGAGACCATCGTCGGCGGTCACCACCACGTTGCCTCGCACCTCGACGTCCTTGGACTCCCGGTCGACGTCGCCCTGATCGCCCACGATCGTCCACGTCTGGTTGCGCTCGTAGACCGTGACCGCGAGGTTCCGGAGCGACGTCTGTCCGGTCTGCTCGTACAGCAGGGCCTGCTCGGCCTTGAGCCGCCACCGGATGCCGCGCGTCTCCTCCTCGAGGTCGACCTCCTTGATCCGGAGGTCGGCGTCCGCGGGAGCGGCGCCCAGCGACTCGACCTCGGCGGTCCGGCTCCGGGCGACGAGGAGGCCCGTCACGCCGAGGACGAAGAGCACCACCAGGACCAGGATCGCGCGTGCGACTTTACGCATGCTTGTGCAATTTCGATACCACACTAGCACGGCTCCGCGGCGTTCGAAGCGGAAAACTCTGCGCGGTCACGGGCGCGCCCGACGTCCGGCCTCGCCTGGATTAGCCTAGACGATCTTGGCCCGGAGGATGTCGTGCATGTGGATGACGCCGCGAGGGCGCCGATCCTCGTCGACGACCACCAGGCTGGTGATGGCCCACGCCTCCATGGCTTCCAGCGCCTTGGCGGCCAGGTCGTCCGCCCCGATCAGCTTGGGCGTGCGCGAG
>JAICGY010000075.1 GCA_025922915.1 Candidatus Methylomirabilota bacterium
CGGCGTCTGGCCCCGGATGACGCAGCCGACGCAGGCGATCCCGACGTACCGCCCGCCGCGCGCGAGATGACGCGCGGCCTGCGGCAGCTCGAACGACCCGGGCACCCAGTACACGTCGACGGCCGCCGAGGCCACGCCGGCCTCGGCGAAGGCCTCCAGCGCGCCGCTCACGAGCCGCTTGCAGATCGTCTCGTTGAACCGGGCGGCGACGACGGCGAAGCGGCCTCGCGGCGCGCCTTCGGCCCGCGCCTGACCCGGACGAGGCGCCCGGCCAGCCATCAGTCCGGCAGCGTGAGCATGTGCCCGAGCTTGTCCCGCTTGGTGCTCAGGTACTTGCGGTTCTCCGGATTCGACGGCACCTCGAGCGGCAGGCGCTCCACGACCTGCAGCCCGTAGCCCTCCAGCCCCGCGCGCTTCGACGGGTTGTTGGTGAGGAGACGGAGGTTCCGGAGCCCGAGGTCGACCAGGATCTGGGCGCCGATCCCGTAGTCCCGCATGTCCGCCTTGAAGCCGAGCGCGTGGTTGGCCTCGACGGTGTCCTTGCCCTCGTCCTGCAGCGCGTAGGCACGGATCTTGTTGTGCAGGCCGATCCCCCGCCCCTCCTGGCGCAGGTAGACGATGACGCCCTTGCCGGCTTCCTGGATCACGGACATGGCCTTCAGCAGCTGCGAGCCGCAGTCGCAGCGGAGCGAGTGGAACACGTCGCCGGTGAGGCACTCGGAGTGCATGCGCACGAGGACGGGCGCCTCGCCCTCCACCTCGCCCATCACCAGCGCCAGGTGGACGCGGTCGTAGACGGTGGCCTCGTAGGCGATCGCGGCGAACTCCCCGAAGTCGGTGGGGAGCCGGGTCGTGGCGATGCGCCGGACCAGCTTCTCCTTGCGGCGCCGGTGGTCGATGAGGTCGCGGATCGTGATCATCTTCAGCCCGTGGCGCTCCGCGAGCGCGCCGAGAGAGGGCAGGCGCGCCATGCGCCCCTCCTCGTCGAGCACCTCGCAGATGACGCCGGCCGGATAGCAGCCGGCCAGCCGGGCCAGGTCCACGGCCGCCTCGGTGTGGCCGGCCCGTCGCAGCACCCCGCCCTCCTTGGCCCGCAGCGGGAAGACGTGCCCGGGCACGGTGAGGTCCTCCGCCCGCATCTGCGCGTCCACGAGCGTCCGGATGGTCACCGCGCGGTCGTAGGCCGACGTCCCGGTGGTGACGCCGCGGCGCGCGTCCACGGTGACGGTGAACGCGGTGCCGAGCGGCGCGGTGTTCTCGGTGACCATCATCCCCAGCTTCAGCTCGTCCAGCCGCTCCCCGGTCATCGGCACGCAGATCAACCCCCGGCCGTGGGTCGCCATGAAGTTGACGGCCTCCGGGGTCACGCGATCCGCCGCCATCACGAGGTCTCCCTCGTTCTCGCGATCCTCGTCGTCGACCACCAGCAGCAGCCGGCCCTGCCGGATCTCCTCGATCGCTTCCTCGATCGTGACGAACCCCGTCATCGCATCCCCTCGATCGGACGGGACGCGCCGCCTCGTCCCGTGCCGCGTCGGCTCGCGCGGCGCCCCGGCGCAGTGCGTGCCGTCGACGCCCGCGTCAGCGAGAGCGAGCGCCGCACGTACTTGCCGATCACGTCGGTCTCGACGTTCACCGCCTGGCCCGGCCGGACCTCTCCGAGCGTGGTCACTGCCAGCGTGTGCGGGATCACCATGACCTCGAACGCGTCGTCGTCCAGCGCCGCCACGGTCAGGCTCACGCCGCTCACCGCCACCGAGCCCTGGGGGATGAGGAGCGCGGCAAGCTCCCGTCCCGGCAGGGCGATCCGCACCCGCGTGGTCGATTCTACACGGGTGACGGCCTCCACCGTGGCCACCCCGTCCACGTGCCCGAGCACCAGGTGGCCATCGAGCCCGCCGCCCAGCCGCAGCGGTCGCTCCAGGTTCACGCGGTCTCCCGGCTGCAGCCGGCCGAGCGTCGTGCGCGTCACCGTCTCGGGCCCCAGGTCGAACGCGAACCCGCCGGGACGCAGGGCCACCACGGTGAGGCAGGCCCCGTCGACGGCGACGCTGGCGCCGACCACGGCGTCCTCCCGCGTCCGGGCCGCATCGACGTCCAGGCGCAGCACGCCGTCGCCGCCCTCCACGGCGCGCACGCGCCCGGTCTCCTCGACGATCCCGGTGAACATCAGCCTCGCGCGACGTCGGCCTCGACGAGCAGGTCGGCGTCGAGCCGCGTCACCTCCAGGTGCTCCAGCCGCATCGCCCCCTTCAGCTCCCGGCCGACCCCGCCGATCAGCGAGGGCGCGCCGCGGCCGCCCAGCAGGAGCGGCGCCAGGAAGATCGCCACCCGGTCGACGACGCCCGCCTCCAGGAAGGAGGCGTGCACCTCCCCGCCGCCCTCGACGAGCACCGCCCGCACCTCGCGGGCGTGGAGGTGAGCCAGGAGCGCGCGCACGTCGACGAGCCCGCCCGGCGCCGGGCAGCGCAGCACCGTCGCGCCCGCCCGCTCGAGCGCGGCCACCCGCTCCGCGGCCGCCGCCGGGCCCACCGCCACCAGCGTCCGGGCCGGGGTGGGAGCCTGCAGCAGCCGCGCGTCGAGCCGGAGCCGCGCCTCGGCGTCCAGCACGATCCGGTACGGCTCGGCCGGCCACGGCGCGTCCAGCCGCACCGTGAGCGCGGGATCGTCGTGGAGCGCCGTCGTCACGCCGACCACGATCGCATCGCACTCGGCGCGCATCCGGTGGACCCGCGCGCGCGCGGTCTCGCCGGTGATCCAGCGCGAGGCGCCGTGCACGTCGGCGATCTTGCCGTCGAGCGTCGCCGCGCCCTTCAGCGTCACGTGCGGCCGGCCCTCGCGCATGGCGGTGACGAACACGCGGTTCTGGCGCGCGGCCTCGGCGGCGAGCAGGCCCACCTCCACCCGGACGCCGGCCGCCTCCAGCTGTGCCACGCCGCGCCCGGTCACGAGCGGGTTGGGATCGAGCTGGGCGGCGACGACCCGAACGACGCCTGCCGCGGCGACCGCCGGCGCACAGGGCGGCGTCCGGCCGTGGTGCGCGCACGGCTCGAGCGTGACGTACAGGGTGGCGCCGCGGGCACGGGCACCCGCCGCCGCGAGCGCCCCGACCTCGGCGTGCGGCCCGCCGGCCCGGAGGTGCGCCCCCTCGCCGACGATCTCCCCGTCGCGGACGAGGACGGCGCCGACCATGGGGTTGGGTGACGTGAGGCCCCGGCCCTCCTCGGCCAGCGCGAGAGCCCGGCGCATCCAGCGCTCGTCGCTCACGGCTCCGGGACCAGCGCGTCGACGAACGCGGCGGCGTCGAAGGGCTGCAGGTCGTCGATCTTCTCGCCGACGCCCACCAGCTTCACGGGCAGCCGGAGCTCGCGCACGATCCGGACGGCGATGCCGCCCTTCGCCGTGCCGTCGAGCTTGGTGAGCACCACCCCCGTGAGGCCGATGGCCTCGTTGAACGTGCGCGCCTGGGCGAACCCGTTCTGCCCGGTCGGGGCGTCGAGCACCATGAGGGACTCGTGCGGCGCGCCCGGCACCTGGCGCTCGATCACCCGGCGCAGCTTCGCCAGCTCGTCCATCAGGTTGCTCTTCGTGTGCAGCCGCCCGGCGGTGTCGACGATCAAGACGTCGGCGCCGCGCGCCGTCGCGGCCTTGAGCGCGTCGAACACGACCGCGGCGGGGTCGGAGCCCGCCGCCTGGCGGACGACCTCGACGTCGACGCGCTGGCCCCACGCCTCCAGCTGCTCGATGGCCGCGGCCCGGAAGGTATCGGCGGCGGCGAGGATCACGTGACGGCCATCCCGCTTCAGCGCGGCGGCGAGCTTGGCGCACGTCGTGGTCTTGCCGGACCCGTTGACCCCGAGCATCAGCACGACGCTCGGCCGGGCGTCGAGGACCAGCGGGCGATCGACCGGTGCGAGCGCGTCGGCGAGGAACCGCCGGAACAGGGGCCGGAGCTGGCCGGCGCGGGTGACCGTGCCGAAGACCACCTCCTCGCGCCCGCGGTTGACGAAGTCGACGGCGAGCGGGGCGCCGAGGTCGGCGGCGATGAGCAGCTCCTCGAGCTCCTCCCAGAGCGCGTCGTCGATGGGGCGCTCGTCGGCGAGAACGGTGTCGAGGCTGCCGCCCAGGTACTCCTGCGAGCGCCGGAGCCCCTCCCGCAGCTTGTCGCGGAGCCCGGAGAAGAACTTCATGGCCCCTCAGTGTACCCCGCCCCCGAGGGCCGGGCGCTCAGCGGGGCGGCAGCACGAGACGGGGGATGACGGCCCCGCGCGCACCGAGGGGCGGCAGCATCCGCCCGTTCAGCTCCAGGCTGACCCCGCCGGCATTGCCCACGGTGAGCACGAACGGCTGCTCGGAGACCCACTCTCGCATCTCTCCGGCCGCCAGGGTCTCCTCGCTGCTGCGCCCGTCGCCGGTCCGCACGCGGATCCACGTGGGCTCCGTCGTCCGCGCGACGAGCCGGTAGGGCGAGGCGACGTCGGCCGCGAGGCTCGCGATGGCAGCCGGAATGGACTCGCCCGCGGGACTCACCGGCGCCGCCGGCGCGGCCGGCGCCGCGGGAGCGGGCGCCGCGCTCATGTCGGCCGCCGGCGCGGGGGACGACGGCGCCGGCGGCGCCTCGCCCGCCGGCGCCGGGACCCCGGGGCCCGGGGTCCCCTCCGGCGCCGTACCCGCTGTCGGGGGCTCGGTGGACCGCGGGTTGATGAGCATGGTGACGGCGAGCAGCGCGGCTCCCAGGACGACGAGCAGCACGAAGCTCACCAGGACCGCGCCCCGCCCGCGCGGCGCCCGCGCGACCCTCGGCGCCGGCATCGCATCCCGGGCGGCCCCGCCGGCAACAGGGCTCCGCTGCCCGTCGAAGAGGGCCAGCGCCTCGTCCCCGGAGTCTCCGAGCGCCTGACAGTATGCGCGGATGAAGCCCCGCGTGAAGACGGGCGCGGGGAGGGCCTCGAACCGCTCGGCCTCGAGCGCCTCGAGAAAGCGGGTCGGGATACGGGTCCCGCGCGAGATCTCCTCCAGGGAGATCCCCCGGCGCTCGCGCAGCCCGCGGAGATGGATGCCGACGGACGACATGCAACCCGAGCGAGTCTAGCCTATCCGCGCCGTCGCTTCACGCCGAGGCGGTGGCCACGGCGGCGGCCAGATTGACCGAGACGAGCTTCGAGAGCCCGGGCTCCTCCATCGTGACGCCGTACAGGACGTCGGCCGCCTCCATGGTCTTGCGGTTGTGGGTGATCACCAGGAACTGCGTCTGGCTCGTCAGCTCCCGGAGCACGCGCAGGAACCGGTGGATGTTGGCGTCGTCGAGCGGCGCGTCCACCTCGTCCAGGACGCAGAAGGGGCTGGGCCGGAAGTAGAAGATGGCGAAGAGCAGCGCGAGGCCGGTCAGCGCCCGCTCGCCGCCCGACATGAGGGACACCGCCTGCAACCGCTTGCCGCGCGGCTGCGCCATCAGCTCGACGCCGGTGTCGAGGGGATCGCCGCCCTCCTCGGCCTCGACGAGCCGGAGCTCGGCGCGGCCGCCCTCGAAGAGGCGGGCGAAGATCAGGCCGAAGTGACGGCTGATCTCCTCGAAGGCCTGCGTGAACCGCTCCTGGGCCGTCCGCGTCATGCCGCGGAGCGCCTTCTCCAGGTCCTTGATCGAGCCCACGAGGTCGTCGTGCTGCGTCCGGAGGAAGCCGAGCCGCTCGTCCAGCTCGCGGTACTCCTCGTCGGCCACGAGGTTGACGGCCCCGATCGCCGCCAGCCGCTCGTCGAGCTCGCTCACCCGCGCGCGGACGGCCACCAGGTCCCGGGCCGGATCGTGCCGCGCCGGCAGGGTCTCGGGGGCGATCCCGTAGGTGCGGGCGGCCTCCTGCCCGAGCTCCTCTCGGCGCACCCGGCCTTCCGTGGCTCGCAGCTCCACGTCGTGGATGGCCGCGACCAGCCGCTGCAGCTCGCCGCTCGCCGCGCGCGCCTCGTGCTCGAGGCTCCGCGTGGCGTCCACCAGCTCCTGATGGTGCTCGCCCGCCGCCCGGGCCTCGTCCTCCCGGCGATCGCGCTCGGCCGCCACCTCGCGCGCGGCGGCGTCCGTGCGCTCGCGCTCCTCACGCAGCCAGGCGCGCCGGTCGCCGAGCTGGCCCCGTCGCTGCTCCGCCTGCGCCCGACGGCTCGTGAAGTCGGCTTCCATCTCGTGCAGCCGGACCAGCTCGCGCCCGAGGGCCTCGGCCCGCTCCATCGCGGACGCCGCCTCCACCCGGGCCGCCGTGAGGGCGCCGACGAGCGCCGTCTCCCGCTCCTGGGCGGCGTCGATGGTCGCACGCAGCGTCGCCATCGCCGCCTCGTGGCGCGCCTCCGCCTCGCGCGCGGCCTCCACGTGCAGGTCCAGGCGGGCGAGCAGCTGCGCCGTCTCCTCGGCCTCCGTCGACACCTGGGCGGCCTCGAGCTCGAGCGTGGCCAGGTGGCGGTGCACCCGCTCGTGCTCCCGGACCGACTGCTCGAGGTCCTTCTCGCTCGCAACCCGCTCGGCCTGGCGCGTCTGCACGGCGGCCTCGAGCCCTCCGAGCCGCGCCCGCAGGGCCGCCACCTCGGCCCCGACCGAGGCGACCGTCGCGTGCCCGGCCTCGACGTCCTCCTCCAGGCTCCGGACCTCGTCCTCGAGGTCGCGCAGCTGGCGCTTGCGCGTGAGGAGCGACTGCCCCCCCGTGGGCGCCGTGGCCCCGCCGCGGAGTCGGCCGCTGGGCGACAGCACCTCGCCCGACGGCGTGACGTAGGTCGCGACCCGTCCGTTCCGTCGCCAGAGCGCCTCGGCGTCGTCGAGATGGTCGACGACGGCGACGCCACCGAGCAGGTACGGCAGCAGCGCGGAGGCCGGCGCGCCGACCCGCCGGGCCACCCACCGGACCCCGTCGTCCTCGGGCAGCGGCTGCGCCGGGAGATGGTCCAGGGGGACGAAGGTCGCGGTGCCCGCGCCCCGGGCCTGCAGCCAGGACACCGCGGCCCGCGCGTGCTCGAAGCGCTCCACCACCACCCACTCGAGCCGGTCGCCGAGCACCGCCTCCACCGCCCGCTCGAGCCCCGGCTCCACCTCGAGCAGATCCGCGACGGTGCCGACCACGCCGGCCAGCACCGGGCCACCGCCCTCGGCGAACACCGCCCGCACGCCCGCGCCGTAGCCCTCCCGCGCCGCCTCCAGCTCGCGCAGCGCGTCACGGCTCGAGGCCCGCGCGGCCAGCGTTACCCGCGCGCCGGCGAGCCTCTGCTCGGCCTCGCCCAGCCTGGCCTCGCGGTCCGCGAGGGTCGCGCTCAGCCCCTCGCGCTCCTGCGCCAGCGAGGACAGCCGCGAGAGGGCCTCGTCGCGTGCGGCCTCGAGCCCCGCGCGGCCCACTGCGAGACGCTCGGCCTCCTCGAGGGCCACCGCCAGCTCGCCCGCCAGCCGCTCGCCGCGACGCCCGAGCTGCGCCTGGCGCTCGCGCAGCTCGCCGGCCTGCCGCATGAGGTCCACGCGCTCCCCGGCGACGCGGACCTGCTCGAGCCGCAGCGCCTCCACCCGGTCGCGCTCGCCGGCCAGCGAGTGGCGGTGCCGCTCGACCTCCCCCTCCAGGGCGGTCACCGACTCGCGGTGCGCCGCGCCGAGGCGCTCGGCCTCCGCGAGCGCGGCCCGCGCCGCCTCCCGCTCACCTCCGAGCGTCTCGAGCCGCTCACCGGCCAGGCGCAGATCCTCGGCGACCCGGACCTCCTCCTCCGCGAGCTCCGCGAGCTGGACGCCCATCTGCTCGCGGCGCTCGAGCAGCCGCTCGAGTTCGCCCTGGATCTTCTGCACGGCCTGCCGGACGTCGGCCAGCCGATGCTCGCTCGCCTGCAGCGCCTCCCGCTGCGTCGCCTCGCGGGCCGCGAGGGCGGCGAGCGCCGCGCGCACGCCGTGCTCGGCGTCGCCGAGCCGTGCGCGGTCGGCGTCCAGGACCGCCGCCTGCGCGGTCAGCGTCGCCCAGTCGGCGGCGACGAGCGCGAGGGCCAGCTCGCGCCGCTCGCCCTGCAGCGCCTTGAACTGCTGGGCCTTGCGCGCCTGGCGCTCCAGCGAGCCGAGCTGCCGCCGCACCTCCTCCATGACGTCGCGGACCCGCACGAGGTTCTGGCGAGCGCCGTCGAGCTTCCCCTGGGTCTCGTTGCGCTGCTGCTTGTAGCGCGCGATGCCGGCGGCCTCCTCGATGAAGACCCGCCGCTCGTGCGGCTTGGCGGTGAGGACGTGGTTCAGCTTGTCCTGGTCCATCACCGAGTAGGCCCGCGGGTTGGCGCCGGTGCCGGCGAAGAGGTCGAGGATGTCGCGGAGGCGGGACGGCTGCTTGTTCAGCAGGTACTCGCTCTCGCCCGTGCGGTAGAGCCGGCGGGTCACCGCGACCTCGCTCCACGGCACGGTGAGGGTTCCGTCGTTCGAGAAGACGAGCTCGACCTCGGCGAGGCCGACGGGCTTGCGCGAGGCCGCGCCGTGGAAGATCAGGTCCTCCATCTTCTGCCCGCGCAGGGACTTGGCGCTCTGCTCGCCCAGCGCCCAGCGGATCGATTCGCCGACATTGCTCTTGCCACAGCCGTTCGGCCCGACGACGGCGGTGATGCCGGGCATCACCTTGACGACCGTCTTCTCCGCGAAGGACTTGAAGCCGTGAATCGCGATGTGGTCGAGGCGCATGCGCGATTTTTGCACGCCCTTCTCCGGGCGTCCAAAGAAATAATACCAGGGCTGGGGTTCGCCGGCCGGCGGGCCCCGAGATGTCGGGTGGGGGGGCGGTGTCTGTCCGGGCCTAGCCTCCCTGCAGGTAGTGGCACTTCTTGTACTTCTTCCCCGAGCCACACCAGCAGGGATCGTTGCGCCCGACCTTGTGCGCCGTGGCCGGGCGGGCGGAGGGCCGCGGGGCGGTGGCGGTGGGGACGGGGCCGGAGGCGATCGAGGGTGCCGGCCCGCCGGCCGGGAGCTCCCCGCGGGACTCGCGCGCGTCGGCCCACGCCGTCATCGTCGGCATCGCGATCGGCGCCTCCCGAACGACCTGGACCTTGAACAGGCGCTCCACCACCGCGGCCTGCAGGCGGGCGTGCATGTCCTCGAAGAGGTCGAACGCCTCCTTCTTGTACTCGGTCAGCGGATCCCGCTGGCCGTAGCCGCGCAGCCCGATCCCCTCCTTGACGTGGTCGATCGACAGGAGGTGGTCCTTCCACTGCTGGTCGATGACGATCAGCAGCTCGTGCCGCTCCAGCGCCCGCAGCAGCTCGGGCCCCAGCTCGCGCTCGCGCTCGGCGTAGCGCGTCTTCACGGCCTCGTCGACGAGCTCTTCCAGGCCCTGGCGGGACGTCACCTCCTCGAACCGCGCGGGGGGGATCCGCACGTCGAACTGCCGGTGGAGCGCCTCGCCGAGCCCGGCGAGGTCCCAGTCGTCCGGGTGCGCACTCTCCGGCGCGTAGGCGTCCAGGGTCGAGACCAGGAGCTCCTCGATCCAGTCGGCGATGCGCTCGGCCTGGCTCTCGCCCTCGAGGACCTCGCGCCGCATGCGGTAGATGATCTCCCGCTGCTTGTTCATCACATCGTCGTACTCGAGGAGGTGCTTGCGGATCTCGAAGTTGTGCTGCTCCACGCGCTTCTGCGCGGTGGCGATCGCGCGCGTCACCAGCCGGTGCTCGATCGGCTCGCCTTCCTCCATCCCGAGGCGGTCCATGATCTTCTGGATGCGCTGGGAGCCGAAGATGCGCAGGAGGTCGTCCTCCAGAGAGAGGTAGAAGTGCGAGGAGCCGGGATCGCCCTGGCGTCCCGAGCGGCCCCGCAGCTGATTGTCGACCCGCCGCGACTCGTGGCGCTCCGTCCCGATGATGTGCAGGCCGCCCCGCTCCACCACCCGCTGGTGCTCCGGCTCGGTGATGCGGCGGGCCTCGACGAGCGCGGCCGCCCGCGCCTCGGCGGGCGCCGTCGCCGGGTCGAGCCCCTTCTTCCGCATGACCTCTTTGGAGAGGAACTCCGGGTTGCCGCCGAGCAGGATGTCGGTGCCCCGCCCCGCCATGTTGGTCGCGATGGTCACCGCGCCCTCGCGCCCGGCCTGGGCGACGATCTCCGCCTCGCGCTCGTGGTGCTTGGCGTTGAGGACCTCGTGGCGGACACCCCGCTTCTTGAGGAGCGCGGCCAGCCGCTCGGACTTCTCGATCGACACCGTGCCGACCAGCACCGGCTGGCCCTTCTCGTGCCGCGCGATGATGTCGGCGGCCACCGCGTCGAACTTCTCCCGCTCCGTCTTGTAGACGACGTCCGGCGCGTTGACCCGGAGGAGCGCGCGGTTCGTGGGGATCACGGTGACGTCGAGCTTGTAGATCTTGGCGAACTCCTCCGCCTCCGTCTCCGCGGTGCCCGTCATCCCCGCCAGCTTGTCGTACATCCGGAAGTAGTTCTGGAAGGTGATCGTGGCGAGCGTC
The DNA here is from genome assembly GCA_025922915.1 of Candidatus Methylomirabilota bacterium. GTDB lineage: Bacteria > Methylomirabilota > Methylomirabilia > Rokubacteriales > CSP1-6 > JAICGY01. The sequence goes on from JAICGY010000075.1 coordinate 10,429, forward strand.
TGGTTCTCGCGCTCGATGCGCACGCCTTCCTTGGCCTCCACCGCCTGGTGCAGGCCGTCCGACCAGCGCCGGCCCGGCATCATCCGGCCGGTGAACTCGTCGACGATGATCACCTCGCCGTCCTTCACCACGTAGTCCACGTCGCGCTTGTAGAGCGCGTGGGCGCGCAGCGCCTGGTGGACGTGGTGGAGCGCGTCGATGTGCTGGGGGTCGTAGAGGTTGTCGATGCCGAGCAGCCGCTCGCAGGAGGCGACCCCCTGCTCGGTGAGCGAGACGGTGCGCGACTTCTCGTCGACGATGAAGTCGCCGGCCCGCTGCGCCTCGATCTCCGAGAGCTTGCCCTCCACGATGGTGGCCGCCCGCTTGAGCTTGGGGATGATCCGGTCGATGCGGTAGTAGAGCTCCGTCGACTCCTCGGCCGGCCCGGAGATGATGAGCGGGGTCCGCGCCTCGTCGATGAGGATCGAGTCCACCTCGTCGACGATCGCGTAGTGCAGCTCACGCTGGACGAGCTCGTCCAGCGTGAAGCGCATGTTGTCCCGGAGGTAGTCGAACCCGAACTCGTTGTTGGTCCCGTAGGTGATGTCGCAGAGGTACGCCTCGCGCCGGCCGATCGGCCGGAGGGCCGCCACCCGGACGTCCGGCGTGACGTAGGCCGGATCGTACGTGAACGAGGCCTCGTGCTGGATGACGCCGACGGTGAGGCCGAGCGCCTCGTAGATCGGCCCCATCCACTGCGCGTCGCGCTTCGCCAGGTAGTCGTTGACCGTCACGATGTGCACGCCGCGGCCGGTGAGGGCGTTCAGGTACGCGGGCAGCGTGGCCACGAGCGTCTTGCCCTCGCCGGTGGCCATCTCGGCGATCGTGCCCCGGTGGAGGACCAGGCCGCCGATGAGCTGGACGTCGAAGTGGCGCATGCCCAGCTTGCGACGCGCCGCCTCGCGGCAGACGGCGAACGCCTCGGGCAGCAGGTCGTCGAGCTCGGCGCCGTCGGCGAGACGCGCCCGGAGCTCCGGGGTCTTCGCCGCCAGCGCCGCGTCGTCCAGCCGCTGCAGCTCCGGCTCGAGCGCGTTGATCGCGTCCACGACGGGCCGCGCCCGTTTCACGTCGCGCTCGTGCTTGGTGCCGAGGATCTTGCGGAGGATGACGTCGATCATGCTCTGGCGCTCATTATACAGGCGGGGGTCGCGCCCGATCGGACGCCCCCGGCCCGCGCGTCAGTCACGGGCCGTCCGGGACGGCCGCCCGCGCGCGGCGAGGAGGGCCCGGGCGTGCTCGACCGCCGCCGCGCCGTTGCCGACGCCGCCCAGCATCCGCGCGACCTCGCTCAGCCGGGCCCGGTCGGTCAGCGTCTCGACCGTGACGCGCGTTCGCCCCCCCCGGGTGCTCTTCGCGACGTGCAGGTGGTGGTCGGCGCGGGCGGCGATCGCCGCCAGGTGCGTCACGCAGAGCACCTGGCGGCCCTCGGCGGCGGCGGCCAGGGTCTCTCCCACCACCGCGGCGACCCGCGCGCCGATGCCGGCGTCCACCTCGTCGAAGACGAGCGTGGGGATCCCGTCGGCGCGGGCGAGGACCGCCTTGAGGGCGAGCATGGCTCGCGACAGCTCGCCGCCCGACGCGACCCGGGCCAGCGGGCGCATTCCTTCCCCGGGGGTGGCGGCGAGCCGGAACTCCACGCGGTCCAGGCCCCGCTCGCTCACCTCCTCGAGGCGGCCGGGCTCCACGGCGATCGCGAAGGCCGCGCGCTCCATCCCGAGCGCGCGCAACTGCCGCTCGACGCGAGGGGCCAGGCGGTCCGCGGCCGCCCGGCGGCGCTGGGAGAGCTCGTCCGCGGCCGTCCGCAGCTCGCCCGCCAGCTCGGTCAGGAGCCGCTCCTGGTCGGCGAGGAGCTCGTCGTGCCGCTCCACGCGAGCCAGCTCGAGCGCCGCCGCCTCGCGGAAGGCGAGCATCGCCTCCTCGCTCTCCCCGTACTTGCGCTTCAGCCGCGCGAGGGCATCCAGACGCTCGTGGATGGCGTCGATGCGGCCCGGCTCGTGGACGGTCCGGTCGCGGAGCCGCCGCACGCCGTCGAGCGTCTCGTCCACGTGGATGCGGGCCGTCTCCAGCGCCTCCAGCGGCGCCGCGAAGGCCTCGTCGAGCCGGGCGACGTCGGCGAGGCTCCGGGCCGCCCGCGCGAGGCGGTCGGCGGCCGACTGCGGATCGTCGGCCAGGAGCGCCGCCACGTCGGCGAGCGCGGCGCGGAATCGCTCGGCGTGCTCCAGGCGCCGGAGCTCGTCGCGGAGCGCCGCCTCCTCGCCCGGGCGAAGGCCGGCGCCGTCGAGCTCGCCGACCTGGAAGCGCAGCAGGTCCTCGCGCTGCGCCCGGTCACGCGCGGCCGCCCGCATCCGGGCCGCCGCGGCGCCGGCCTCCCGGTATCCGGCCACGAGCCCGGCCACGCGCTCGCGCAGGGCGTCGGCCTCGGCGAAGCGGTCGAGTAGGATCAGCTGGTGGCCGGGCTCGAGCAGCCGCTGGTGCTCGTGCTGCCCGTGCACCTCGACCAGCTGGTCGCCGAGCCGCTCCAGGAGCCCCACGCTGACCGGGGAGTCGTTCAGGAACGCGCGGTGGCGGCCGGCGCGCGTGAGCTCTCGCCGCACCACGACCTCGCCGTTCTCGTCCGCGGCCAGCCCGGCCTCGTGCAGGAGGGCGCTCGCGGCGGAGTGGGGCGGCACCGCGAAGACCGCTTCCACGGTCGCGACGTCGCTGCCCGTCCGGATCGCGTCGGCCTGCGCCCGGGCTCCGCGCACGAGGAGGATGGCGTCGACCAGGATGGATTTGCCGGCGCCCGTCTCGCCGGTGAGCACGTTCAGGCCGCCGGTGAACCCGACGGTGACGGCGTCGACGACCGCGAGGTTCCGGACGCGCAGCTCGCGCAGCATCGCGCCGATGCTAGGTCAGCGCCCCGCGGGGCTCAAGCGTATCGTGGCCGCGACGTCGCGAATCCAGCCTCGCCCCGGGGGTCAGGCGCCCCGGGCTAGCGCTCGCCCCACTTGAGCTTCGTGCGGAGGACCG
>JAICGY010000076.1 GCA_025922915.1 Candidatus Methylomirabilota bacterium
GCCGCGCTCGCGGCCCTGACGGCGGCGGTGTACCCGCCCGACACCGTCACGGCGAGTCCCGGGCGCCACCTCCGCTGGGCGTCCCCCGAGTACAGCGTGCTGGTGACGAGCGCGGACGGAGAGCTCGTCTCGCACGTCGGCCTCGTGGTGCGCGCCGGCACGGTGAACGGCGTCGCCACGACGATCGGGGGCGTCGGGAGCGTCAAGACCCATCCCCGGGCCCGTGGCCGCGGCTATGCGACGGCGGGCCTGCGCAGGGCCGCGGCCGTCCTTCACGAGGACCACGGGGTCGCGTTCTCGCTGCTGGTCTGCCAGGAGCATCTGCTGCCCTTCTACGGCCGTCTCGGCTGGACCGCCTTCCCGGGGCGCCTCGTCGTCGAGCAACCCGCGGGTCGCATCGTCTTCACCGTCAACCGTCCCATGGTGCTGCCCGGGCTGGGCGAGGCACCGGAGGACGGGATCGTCGACGTCCATGGTCTACCGTGGTGAGGGTGGCACGTCCATTGCTCCTCCCTGGCTGGAGTCCGCCGGACGGGCTCTGGAGGCGAGCATGGCGATACCCAGAAGGGCGCCCACCGCGGCCGCACCGATGCTGCGGCGCCTGGGCGACCTGCGCCGCTACACCATCGGCGCGACGGACGGAGACATCGGTCAGGTCGAGGACGTGTACTTCGACGACCAGGGCTGGACCGTGCGCTACTTCGTCGTGGACACCGGCACCTGGCTGGCGGGGCGGAAAGTGCTGATCTCGCCGCCGGCGGTGACCGGCATCGACGCCGCCGGGCTCCGGCTGACCACGGACCTCACCGTCCAGAAGGTGAAGGACAGCCCGCCCGTGGACACGTCGAGACCGGTCTCCCGGCAGCACGAGATCGAGTACTCCGGCTATTACGGCTACCCGCGGTACTGGCTCGGCCCCTACCGGTGGGGCGCTGCGGTGTACCCGAGCGCGGTGCTCGGCGGGCCGGCCTATCCACCGGCGACGCCGACCGACTACTCCGCGGGGGAACAGGAGATGATCGCGCGCGAGCGCGAGAGCGCCGACCCGCACCTGCGGAGCGCCGCGGTCGTGACGGGGTACGGCATCCGGGCCACCGACGGCGAGCTGGGGCACGTCGAGGACTTCCTGGCCGACGAGGAGACCTGGGCGATCCGGTATCTCCTCGTCGATCCGCGCAGCTGGTGGCCGGGCCCGCACGTCCTCGTGTCCACCGAGTGGATCACGGACGTGAGCTGGGAGGACTCCACCGTGGCGGTGGACCTCACCCGTGAGCAGGTGAGGAATGCGCCGGAGTACGAGCCGGGCGCGGCACCGGACCGCGGGTACGAGAGCCGTCTCCACGCCCACTATCGACGACCCGGCTACTGGGACCGTCCCCCGGAGTCATGGAGGGTTCCGCTCCTGTGAGCCTGCCGGGGATCACGCCGCCCGCCGACGCCTCGCACGTGGTCGCCTCGTACGCGACCTACGCGGAGGCCGAGCGCGCGATCGACTTCCTCGCCGACCGCGACTTCCCGGTCGCCCGGGTCGCCGTCGTGGCCGGCGATCTCCGCCTCGTGGAGCAGGTGACCGGCCGGCTGGGCTACGGCGGCGCCGCCGCCCGCGGGGCGGCCGCCGGAGCGACGACGGGAGCCCTGCTGGGTTTCATCCTGGGCCTGCTCAGCCTGGTCGCCCCGCTGACCTCCGGTCTCACGCTGGCCCTCGTCGGCCTCGTGGTGGGCGGCCTCGTGGGCGCGCTCATCGGCCTGATCGGCCACCTCGCCCTCGGCGGCCGTCGCGACTTCTCCTCGGTGAGCGCCGTCCAGGCGGGACGCTACGACCTGATCGTCGCCGCCGAGGTCGCGGAGCACGCGCGGCAGCTCCTGGCCGCCCACGCGCGCGACGCCGCGGCGCGTGGAAGGGGTCGGCGGGCGGCGTAGTCAGCCGTCGTAGCCGGGGTCGCCGGGCAGCAGGACCGTGCGCTGGCCGTTCACGACGACGGCGCGCGGGCGGACGGTGGACACCGCACGGGCGGCCAGGCGGGCGAGCGCGTCGGCCGCGGAGGTCGCCGGCTCGAACAGCGCGAGGTTCCGGAGCGTCACGGGCCGCGCCGTGATCTCCTTGCGCCGGACGGCGGCCAGCGCCGCGCCGGGCGTGGTCCAGCGGATGGCCGTCACCTCGCGTCCGTCGAGGGCCGGCTCCTGGTCCGTCGGCGCCAGCGCGGCGAAGAAGCGCGTGTCGAAGCGCAGCGGCTGGTCCTCGGGCGTGATCCAGTGCGCGAAGTAGACCAGGCGGTCCGTCGCCAGGCGAAGCCCCTCGCCCTTGACCATCGTCCAGAACGCGCGGTTGTCCTGCTGGCAGGCGCGCCGGTACTCCATGGCGCGGGCGGGATCGAGCCGCGGCGACCCCCCGGTGCCGTCGGTGGCGAGCAGCAGGCCGACCTCCTCGAAGGTCTCCCGGATGGCGCCGATCCAGTACGCGAGCGCCTGCCGGGGCTCCGGGAGGTCGAGCGCGGCGGCCGCCCGCCCGCCGTCGAGGCCGACGCACCACGCCGCGGCGTCGTCCGGATCGTCGCCCACGTGGAGCTTGCCGCCGGGGAACGCGAAGTCGCCGGCGGCGAACTTGCTCTTCTCGTGGCGCCGCATCAGGAGGATCTGGAGGCCGTCGTCCGGATGATCGCGGAGCAGCACGAGCGTCGCGGCGGGGGCCGGAACGACGGCCGGAGGTTTGACGGGCACGGCGTAGTGTGCCACGATGCTCGCGCCGCTGTCACTTCCCCTCACGGAGGACGCATGGGCGCCGACGCGCGACTCAAGGAGCTCGACATCACCCTGCCCGCGCCCGCCACGCCGGTCGCCAACTACGTCGGCGCGGTCCGCGTGGGCAATCTGCTCTTCCTCTCCGGGCACGGCCCGATCCGCACCGACGGCAAGCCGTCGACCCAGGGCAAGCTCGGGCGTGACCTGACCGTCGAGCAGGGCTACGCGGCGGCGCGCGAGGTGGGGCTCTCGCTGCTCGCCACCACGCGGGCGACGCTCGGCAGCCTCGACCGGGTCAAGCGCGTCGTCAAGGTGCTGGGCATGGTGCGGTCGGCGGAGGGCTTCGGCGACCAGCCCAAGGTCATCAACGGCTTCTCCGACCTGATGGTGCAGGTCTTCGGCGAGGCGATCGGCAAGCACGCGCGCTCGGCGGTGGGGATGGCCGAGCTCCCGATGGGCATCCCCGTCGAGATCGAGATGGTGCTCGAGGTCGAGTGACATCGACGTTCATCACCTCGTCGAGGCCGCCGGTGTCCTCGCGCTCGGGCTGCTCTTCTACTCGTCCACCCTCCGTCGCCTCCAGGAGACCGCCGCCGGCCGCCGGTGGCGCCTGATCCTCAACGGGGTCGCGTTCGGGCTGCTCGGCGTCTGGCTGGCCATCGCGCGCATCCAGGTCGGGCCGGACACCTGGTTCGATGCCCGCCACCTTCCCGTCGCGCTCGTCGCCCTCTTCGAGGGGCTCGGCGCCGGCCTCCTCGCCGGCGCCCTGGTCGGCACGTACCGCATCTGGCTCGGCGGCATCGGCGCCGGGCCCGGGCTCGTGGTCATCGCCTCGGCCGCGCTGGCCGGCGGCCTGATCCACCGGTGGGCGCGGCGCGGCGACGGCGTCCGGAGCCGCCACGCGATCGCGCTCGGCGCCGCCGTCTTCGTCGCGACCTTCCTCGGCCACGCGATGCTCGCCCCCCGGGGGCTGGAGACCTTCGCGCGCACGTGGCCGCAGCTGCTCGCCGCCTACGTCGGCGGCATCCCCTTGCTGGCCACGCTGTTCGCCTCCATCGTCGAGCGCGAGCGGCTGCAGGCGGCCGCGCGCCGCTTCCGGGCGATCCTGGACGAGGCGTCCGACGCGATCCGCATCGTCGACGGCGACACGCAGCGGGTCCTCGACGCCAATCGCGCCGACGCGACCCTGGCCGGCCGTCCCCGCGAGGCCCTGCTCGGCGAGGACGCGCGCGCCCTCTGGCCCCCGGACGAGCCCGAGCGCGGGCGGTGGGAAACGCTGCAGGCGGACGCCCGGCAGCGCGGCGTCGCCAGCGGCTTCGGGCTCCTGTACCCTCGCCGGGCGGGCGCGCCGCTCACCGTCGACGTGACCGCCCGCGTCGCCGAGCACGCCGGGCGCCGGTACGAGATCCTCGTCATCCGGGACGCGGCCGAGCGGGAGGCGCTGGAGCGCGCGCGGCGCGAGGTGGGCGAGCTCCGGGCGGTGACGATGCTCGCCAACGCCGCCGCCCACGAGATCAACAACCCGCTCACCGTCGTGGTGGGCTCCCTGGAGCTCCTGCGCCGCCGCGTCCCGGCCGGCGAGACCGAGCAGGGCTGGATGGATCGCGCGCTGGCGGCGGCCGGGCGGATCCATGAGATCATCGCCCGCATGAGCCGCATCACGAAGCTGGAGGCCGCGCCCACGCACGCGGGCGTGCCCGAGATGCTGGACGTCCACCGCTCGAGCAAGGAGGGCTGAGTCGACTCATGGACCTCGTGGGGCACGTGCTCGCCACCCTGATCTCTCTCATCTTCCTCGCGATCCTGGGCGCCATCAGCGGAGTCGCCGTCCCCGGCCTCTTCATCGCCGCCGTGGCGCCCTGGCTCGACTGGATCCGGCCCGTCCGCAAGCGCGACGCGTGATCCCGGCCCCCGCCCGCCCGCTCCGACGGCGGCCCTAGCCATGTCCGCGCGCTACGTCGGCGCGGCGGTGCCGCGGCGCGAGGACCCCCGGTTCCTCCGCGGCGAGGGCCGGTTCGTGGACGACGTGACCCTGCCCGGCGTGCTCCACGCCGCCTTCCTCCGCTCGCCGCACGCGCACGCACGCATCGCGCGCCTCGACATGCGGGCGGCCGCGGCCCTGCCCGGGGTGGTCCGCGTCTTCGCGTTCGCCGACCTCGCCCGCTGGATGAAGCCCCTGCCCCTGTTCGGCGCGCCGCCACCGGGCCTGGCCGCCGGGGTGCGGTTCGAGCTGCGCCAGGCCGCGCAGTACGCGCTCTGCCGCGACACGGCCCGCCACGTCGGGGAGATCGCGGCGATGGTCGTGGCCGACACGCCGGCCCGCGCCGAGGACGCGCTCGAGCGGATCGAGATCGAGTGGGAGCCGCTTTCGGCGGTCGTGGACATGGTCGAGGCGGCGGCGGTCGGCGGCCCGCTCGTGCACCCCGAGTGGGGGACCAACGTCGCCGTGGGCTTCCGGCACGCCATCGGCGACGCCGGCCGCGCGTTCGCCGCCGCCGACGTGGTGGTCACCGAGACGTTCCACATCCAGCGCTACGTCGGGATGCCGCTCGAGACGCGTGGGGTCGTCGCGCAGTGGGACCGGCGCGACGGCACGCTCACCACCTGGAACAGCACGCAGGTCGCCCACTTCGTCCAGCAGGGGCTCGTCGCCGCCCTCGAGCTCCCCCCGCACCGGATCCGGGTGATCGCGCCCGACCTCGGCGGCGGCTTCGGCACGAAGGCGTCGGGCTATGCCGAGGACGTGCTGATCCCCGTGGCCGCCGTCGCGCTCGGCCGGCCGGTGAAGTGGATCGAGACCCGGCGCGAGCACCTCGTGGCGGCCGCCCATGCCCGCCACCAGACGCATCGCATCAGCCTCGCCGCCCGGCGCGACGGCACGCTGCTGGGCGTCCGCGACCGGATCTGGCTCGACCTCGGCGCCTACAACGTCTGGGGCATCGTGCTGCCCTACAACACGGTCGCCCACCTCCTGGGCCCGCACCGCGTGCGCGATCTGGAGGTCGAGGTACAGGGCGTCGTCACCCACAAGACGCCGAACGCCCCGTACCGCGGCGCCGGCCGCCCGGAGACCGTGTTCGCGATGGACCGGGCGCTCGACTGCCTGGCGCGCACGGTGGGCGTGGACCCGGCCGACATCCGCCGCCGCAACTACCTGACGGCGGCCGACCTGCCCTGGGATCTCGGCATGCCGTATCGCGACGGCAACCCGCTCGTCTACGACAGCGGCGACTTCCGCGCCGCCCTGGAGGCGGCCCTCGAGGCCGGTGGCTACGACACCTTCCGTCGGGAGCAGGAGGCCCTGCGCGCCCGCGGCGTGTGGCGCGGGATCGGCATCTCCGGCTACGTCGAGGGCACGGCTATCGGGCCCTACGAGGGCGCCCGGATCAGCCTGGACCTCGCCGGCCGTGCCCTGGTGGCCACGGGCGCCGTCTCCTCCGGGCAGGGTCACGAGACCTCGTTCGCCCAGATCGCCGCCGACGTCCTCGGCATCCCGCTCGAGCACGTCACGGTGGTCGGCGGCGACACGGCGGCCGTCCCGTTCGGCGTGGGCACGTTCGCCAGCCGGAGCGCGGTGACCGCCGGCAACTCGATCGCCGACGCCGCGCGGGCGGTGCGGGCGAAGGTGGTGCGGGCGGCGGCGGCCCTGCTGGAGGCGGCCGAGGGCGACGTCGAGATCGAGGACGGCCACGCCCGCGTGCGCGGCGCGCCGGGCTCCGCGGTGCCGCTGGCCCGGGTGATCCAGGCCGCCATCCCGACGTTCGCGCGGCCCGGCGTGGGCAGCCCCGACTTCGAGGCGGCCGCGTACCACCACGTCCCGACGGTGACGTACGCGAGCGCCGTGCACGTGGCGCAGGTGGAGGTGGATCCGGCCACCGGCGCCGTCCGCCTGCTGCGCTACGTCGTCGCCCACGACTGCGGCACCGTGATCAACCCCATCATCGTCGACGGGCAGGTGCACGGCGGCGTCGCGCAGGGCGTGGGGGGCGCGCTCTTCGAGGAGCTCGCGTACGACGACCAGGGCCAGCTCCTGAGCGGCACGCTCATGGACTACGTGGTGCCGCGGGCGGACGACCTGCCGGCTATCGACACCGTCCACCTGGAGTACCCGTCGCCGCGCAACCCGCTCGGCGTGAAGGGCCTCGGCGAGGGGGGCGCGATCTCCCCGCCCGCCGCCATCGCCAACGCGATCGACGACGCCCTGGCTCCCCTCGGCGTCCGGGTCACCGCCACGCCGGCACTGCCCGCGCGCGTCCGGCAGCTCGTGGCGCAGGCCGAGCGCGCGGCACGGTCCGTCGCGCCCGCTCACTGACCGCTCTCCTTCGCGGCCCGGCGCCCGGCGCAGATGCGCGTCACGTCGCGCCAGTCGACCCCGGGCAGCAGCGGGGCCCCCGGGCGAGGCGCGCCGGCGGCCAGCACGGCCAGCGCCTGCAGGCGATCGCCGGGCGCCGGGTGCGTCGAGAGGTAGGCCGGCAGCCCGTGACGGCCCGCCTCGTTCTCCTCCTCCTCCAGCCCGCGGAAGAACGTCAGCATCCCCTCGCGGTCCACGCCGGCGGCGGCCAGCAACCGCATCCCCTCGCGGTCGGCCTCGTGCTCGGCTTCGCGGCCGTGGCGCAGATCGCCGAGCAGGCGGGCGCCCTCCAGGCCGAACGCCATGACCCCGCTGACGTCGCCCACGAGCGCCGCGAGCAGGATCCCCGTCGAGGCCTGACGGACGATGGCCTGCGTCGCGTGCCGCCGCTCGACGTGCTGGATCTCGTGGGCGAGCACGCCCGCGAGCACCTCCGGGCTCTCCGCCCGCTCGAGGAGGCCGCTGAAGACCACGAGGAAACCCCCGGGCGCCGCGAAGGCGTTCACGAGCGGGTGGTCCACCACCGTCAGCCGGTAGGCGTAGCGCGGCTCCGGCAGCGCGCCGGTGAGCCGCGCCACGATCTCGTCGAGCCGCCGCTGCCGACCGGGATCCTCGCAGCGGCGGGCCGCCGGGGCCAGGTGCTCGAGCGCAGCCTCGCCGAGGGCGATCTCCCACGCCAGCGGCACGCGCGCGGCCGCGACGGCGGCCAGCGCCGGGATGCCCCAGACGTAAAGCCCCGCCGCCAGCGCCACCGTTGCCACGGCGGCCGCCAGCGTGAGCGGGCCGCGGAGCCGGCGCGTGCGCGGGTCGTGGAACGCCCGCGTCGGGCCCGGCGCCACCGCGCGCAGGGCCGCCAGGAACCCGACATCGTCCACGAGGAGCGTCTCCGGCAGTTCCCCGCCGCGCTCGAACCGGAGCTGCTCGCCCGCGTAGAACCCCGAGGTCTGCCGGATCTCGGCGTACGGCCACCATCGCCGCCCGTCACCCTCGACGGCGATCTCCAGGCCGCCGGGAGCCGGCGTGACGCGGGCGGGCCGCCGGGCCGCGCGCTGCCCGTCGAGGTAGTGGCCGGCCCAGGCGCCGGGCGCGGTCATCCGAAGCCGAGATCCGCGTCCAGGATCCCGGCCAGGGCCTCGCCCGTGGCCCGGGCGCCCCGCGCGTCCTGCTCCACGGTCTCGAGCTCCAGCGGCCCCTCCAGCGTCAGGTAGCGGAACGTGAAGTGGAGCCACCGCACGAGCGTCCACGGCCACGCGAGCCCGAGCGTGGCGACGAGGGCGACCGTGTTGCCGAGGGTCAGGCGCGCCTGGGCGCCGCCCGTCACGGTGGAGCGGAAGCGCGCGCCCCCGAAGCGCGTGTGGTCCGCGAAGTAACGGTGCCGGCCGGCGACGAACCAGAACCACGAGAGCCCGAGGGTGGGCACGAAGAGCAGCACCGCGAGCAGGAAGGGCCGCAGCAGATCGCGCCCGCGCCCGTCGAAGTCGAACTTCACGCTGCCGAACCACGTGTTGGACACCATGAACGCCTGGCGCTGCGTGATGAACAGCGGGTAGTAGAGCCCGAGGGTCAGCGCGGTGAGGATGCCGCCGACGACGAACAGCCCGACGAAGTCGCGCACCCGCCCGCGGAACGAGAACCGGATGCCCCGCCAGGACGTGCGGCTCAGCCGGTAGCGGCGCGCCCCCACCATGGCGATCGGGACGAGCAGCAGGACCAGCGCGGAGCCCAGCATCCCGAGGGCGGCCCGGACCTCCTCCGGCGCCCCCCAGACCTCCGGCAGGATCGTGAAGAGCCCGACCGGCACGAAGAAGACGGCGACGCCGCGCAGGAAGCCGCGCAGCAACTCGCCCCCCGTGCCGTGGTAGGCGAGCCGGTCGCCCTCGAGCGCGGTCTGGCCGAGCAGGTACGCGCGCACGCGCGTCCGGGCCCAGAAGTAGTAGACGCCGAGCGTCGCCAGCGTGAGGAGCGCATTGACCACCTGGAGGCCGAAGAGCGTGCCGCCGGAGCCGTGGAAGACGAGCCGGCGCGGGGCCGGCGCCGCCGGGGCCGGGCTCGGCTGCGGGGCGGGCACGCGGAACGGCGGCGCCGCCGGCGCGGCGGCGGCGGCGGGTGGGCGCGGGGGCCCTCGACGCAGCGCTGCGAGCGCGGCCACGAAGGCCGGCACGACCACGCCGCACCGTGGGCAGCGGTCGGCGTCGACGGGCCGGTGCCCGCAGCGGGGGCAGGTGTCAGCCATCGTGCGCGTCGAGGAGGGCCGGAATCGCGCGAAGCGCCTGCCCCAGCCGCGGGCCGTGCCAGGAGAACAGCTTGCCGTCCACCAGGCGGATGCGGCCGTCCCGCACGGCGGGCACGTCGGGGAACGGCGCGAAGTCCCGCACGTGCGCGCGGCGGAAGCGGAACGGCTCGTCCGGCAGCAGGATCACGTCCGGCGCCCGCGCCGCCACCTCGTCGAGCGTGACCACCGGATAGCGCTCGGGGCGGTCGGCGAAGATGGTGTCACCGCCGCACACGCGCAGCAGGTCGTGCACGTAGGTGTCGGTGCCGACCGTCATCCACGGGCCACGCCAGATCGGATAGAATACCCGCGCGCGCGGACGGCGCGCGGCCGCGGCCTCCGTCTCCGCCCGCAAGGGCTCCAGCTCGGCGAGCAGCGCCGTCGCCCGCGCGCCGGTGCCGGTCACCTCGCCGAGATCCCGGATCATGGCGAGCGCCTCGGCCACGGTGCGCGGGTAGGTCACCCAGACCGGGATGCCCCAGGCGCGCAGCGTCTCCACGTGCTCCCGCACGTTCTCCTCGACGTTGGCCACCACCAGGTCGGGCGCGAGGGCACGGATCGCCGCCAGGTCGGGGTCCTTCTCCCCGCCCACGCGCGTCTTGCCCCGCACCACGTCCCGCGGCTCCACGCAGTAGGCGGTGACGCCGACGAGCGCATCGGCCAGGCCCAGGTGGCAGAGCGTCTCGGTCGTCGACGGGATCAGGGAGACGATGCGCCGGGGCGGCGCGGCCAGGCGCACCGTCGTCCCGGAGGCGTCGACGCGCGCGGGCATCACCCGATGCGGCGGCTGCGCAGCCGGTCGACGAGGGCCAGCACCTCGCGCGTGCGGTCGGCGACCTCGGTGTTCCACCGCATGATCTCGTCGAGAGGCTTCTTCCCGTCGATCGCGTCCTCGAGATTGGTGACGGCCACGCCGAACACCTTCAGCACTCGTCGCGTCTCGTCGCTGGGCATCGGTCTCTCCTCGGGGGTCAGGCGTCGACGTCCAGCGCGGGGACCTCGGCCCACCGCGGCGGGCCCTCCGGCTTGAAGTTCTTCGTGCTGACGAAGTGCATGCCGTGGTGGAGGTTGACCTTGAACTTGCCGCCGCCGAAGCGGGCCGCGATCCACGCTCCCGGGTCGGCGAGGAAGGGCTCCATCGCCTCCGACGGCAGGCGGACCAGCCACTTGAACCGGATGGTCCCCGCGAAGGGCTCCTGCACCCCGATGGTCGCCGTCACTTCCGGCCAGACGCGCACGAACTCCTCGAGCAGGTCGCGGCGGGTGGGGCGGGCCACGCCGCGATTGAGGAGGTTGCGCCGGAGGTACGGCTCGACGAGCTCCCAGCACCACGCGGCAATCACGGCCGCTCGGAGTCTATCACGACGGCGGCCGCGTATGATGAAGCCGTGACGAATCTCGAGCTCGCGCGGCGCTTCTACGAGATCGCGAGCCTGCTCGAGGTGCGGGGCGAGTCGGTCTTCCGCATCCGGGCCTACCAGCGCGCGGCCCAGACCCTGGAGGCGCTGGGCGAGGACGTGGCGGCGGTCGCCGCCCGCGGCGGCCTCCGCCGGCTGCCGGGGGTCGGCCGCGATCTCGCCGCCCGCATCGAGGAGTACCTGGCCACCGGGCGCCTGGCGCAGCTCGAGACGCTCCGGGCCGGTCTCCCCGCCACGTTCCTGGGGTTGCTGGAGATTCGCGGCCTCGGCCCCCGCACGGCCCGGGCGCTGTGGGAGCAGCTGGGCATCGACTCGGTGGAGGCGCTGGAGGAGGCGTGCCGCTCGGGCCGCATCCTCGGCGTCGCCGGCATCCGGGAGAAGAGCCGCACGAACATCGTGCAGGCCATCGAGCGCTGGCGCGCGGGCCAGGCGCGCACCCCCCTGGCCCGCGCGCTCGCCGTGGCCCGCCACCTGGTGGAGACGCTGCGGGCCCGCGGCGACGTCGACCGGATCGAGATCGCCGGCTCCCTGCGGCGCATGCGGGAGACCGTGAAGGACGTCGACCTCCTGGTCACGTCGCGGGCCCCCGCGCGGGTCCTGGAGACGTTCGTGACCCTGCCCTCGGTGGCCGCGGTCACGGCTCGCGGGCCCACGCGGGTGTCGGTGCGCCACCAGGCCGGGCTCGCCGTCGACCTCCGGGTGGTCGAGCCCGAGGCCTTCGGCGCCGCCCTGCAGTACTTCACGGGCTCCCGGGAGCACAACGTGCGCACGCGCGAGATCGCCTCGCGCCGCGGGCGGCGCCTGAGCGAGTACGGCGTCTTCGACGAGCGGACGGGCCAGCGGGTGGCCGGGCTCACCGAGGAGGACGTCTACGCCGCGATCGGCCTGCCGTGGATCCCGCCCGAGCTGCGCGAGAACCAGGGTGAGATCGAGGCCGCCCGCGAGGGCGCGCTGCCGTCGCTGGTGACCGTGGAGGATCTGCGCGGCGACCTGCACGCGCACACCGACTGGTCGGACGGGCGGCTGACGCTCGAGCGGATGGTGGCCGCCGCCGAGGCGCGCGGCTACGAGTACGTGATCGTCTCCGACCACTCGGCGTCGCTGGCCATCGCCCACGGCCTCGACGTGGAGCGCCTGCGCGCGCAGGCCCGCGAGATCCGGGCACTCCAGGCCCGGACGCGCATCCGGATCCTGGCCGGCACCGAGTGCGACATCCTGGAGGACGGCCGGCTGGACTTCCCCGACGAGGTCCTCGCGGGGCTCGACGTCGTGCTCGCCGCCGTCCACTCGCGCTTCAAGCAGTCCCGGGCCGACATGACGGCGCGCATCGTGCGCGCGCTCGCCAATCCGTGGGTCAACGTCCTCGTGCACCCGACCGGTCGCCGGCTCGGCACCCGCGAGCCCTACGACGTCGATCTGGAGGCCGTCCTCGCGGCGGCCCGCGAGCACGGCAAGGCGGTCGAGATCAACGGCTCGCCCGAGCGCCTCGATCTCGCCGACGTCCATGCGCGCCGCGCCGCCGCCCTCGGCGTCCCCGTCGCCATCAGCAGCGACACCCATGCCCTCGCGGAGTTCGAGCACGTCGCGCTCGGCGTGGCCGTCGCCCGCCGCGCCTGGCTGACGCCGGCGCACGTGCTGAACACGCGTCCGCTGGACGGACTGCGCGCGTGGTCGCGCCCGGCGGGTCGCGCGGCCACCGGGTGACGCCGACGGGCGCGCGCGGTCGCCGTTCCCCCGCCTCGAAGGCGGCGATCCGCCGGCGCATCTGGTCGCTCCTCGCGCGGCGGCGCGTCGCCCGCTTCCCGGCGCCCATCGTCGACCGGATCCCGAACTTCGTCGGGGCCGAGGCGGCGGCCGTCCGCCTCGCCGCCCTGCCCGAGTGGCGGGCCGCGCGGCGTATCAAGTGCAATCCCGACGCGCCCCAGCGTCCGGTGCGGCTGCGCGCGCTCCAGGACGGCAAGGAGGTCTTCATGGCGGTGCCCCGGCTCACCGAGCCGCGCTGCTTCCTGCGCCTGCGGCCGCGCCGGCTCCGGGGCCGTCTCGCGGAGGCCGCGACGATCCGCGGCGCCGCCGCGCTCGGCGAGCCGGTCCGGCCGCGCGCGCTCGGGCACGTCGACCTCGTCGTCGCGGGCAGCGTTGCCGTCACGCGCGGGGGCGCGCGCGTGGGCAAGGGGGGCGGATACAGCGATCTGGAGTTCGGCCTCCTCGGGGAGCTCGGTCTCGTCGACGACGCGACCGTGGTCGCCACGACCGTGCACGATCTTCAGATGGTCACCGCCATCCCCATGACGGCCCACGACGTCCCCGTCGACATCGTGGTCACGCCGACCCGTGTCGTCCGCACGAACCGGGCCGGGCCCCGCCCGCGCCGCATCGACTGGCGCGCGCTCTCGCCCGCGCAGATCTCGGCCATGCCGGTGCTGGCCGCGCTCCGCCGGCGGCGTTGACGTGCGGCGCGGCCGGCGCTCACTGGCATCCGCCTTGTAGGCCTCCCCCGACTCGTGAGTCCGGCGCGGGGACGGTCCGCGCCGGGCGGGTCAGACCAAACCCGACGGAACGACCACAGGAGGGGTGTCATGGACGAGCAGCAGGCAAAGGCGCAGGAGGCGACGCGGCGCGCGCAGGAGACC
>JAICGY010000077.1 GCA_025922915.1 Candidatus Methylomirabilota bacterium
AGCCCGTCGAGCCGGGGATCGACGACGTCACCTTGCGGGAACGGGGAGCGGGCGGTGTTGCGCACGAGGATGGTCCGGCCCGCGAAGGCCGAGAAGTCCACGATCACATCGTAGCGCTCGCCGGGGCCGATGGTCAGGCCGGCGACGGGCACCGGCCGCTCGAGCAGGCCGCCGTCGGTACCGATCACGAGCAGGCGCGGGCTCGGCGCGAGCCGCAGGTCGTAGAAGCGAGAGTCCGAGCCGTTCAGGATTCGGAACCGGTACTGCCTGGGCTCGACCTCCAGGAACGGCCAGGCCTTGCCGTTGACGAGGATCACCCGGCCGAAGAACTCGGGCTGATGGGACGGCTGCCCCTCGGGAAACGTCTCCGCCTCGTCGAACGTCTCCGCCTCGTCGTCGGCGGGCTCCGGGCTCGCGTCGGGATAGGCGAGCCGGCCGTCCGGATAGAACATCCGGTCCTGGATGACCATCTCGATCTCGTGGGCGTCTCCGGGGATCAGGCCGCCGGCGACGAGGAAGCGCTCGTTGTCGTCCCGCAGCAGGTAGAATCCCGCCAGCCCGGCGTAGACGTTCTGGCGCGTGATCCCGAGCGCGTGGTCGTGGTACCAGAGCGTCGCGCCCTCCTGGTCGTTCAGGTAGACATAGTCGTTCGTCACGTAGTCGCCGCCCACCTTGCCCGTCGGCGTGAACCACTGCTCGGGCAGGCCGTCGAACTCGTCGGCGCTGTGCCCGCCGTGCAGGTGGGTGACGACCGGGATGCCGTCGGCGGCGAAGGACCCGCCCGTCTTGCCGAAGGCCCAGTGGAGCGTCGTGTCCACCACGTCGCCGGCCCCGGGGTCGCCCCGACGCAGGACGTACGCGTTCGGGAGCTGGTTGCGCCACTGGACCGTGATCGGCGTGCCGGACGCGGCCACGAACGTGGGCCCCGGATACGTGACCGCGGCCCCACCGAGCGCGAACCCCCACACCGGCGTCGTCAGGCCCAGGCCGCCCCCCAGGAGGTCCTGCGTCGTCTGCGCCATCCGCATGAGGAATGTGCCGCCTGCGGTCGCGTCGATCCGGAGGCCGAGGTCGCGCACGACCGGGAGCGGGTTCACGAACTTGGGGATCGTCGCGGGATCCAGGATCGGCGCCGTGTACAGCGGATCCTCGAGCGTCGGGAGCGTCTGCCCGGACGCGCGCCGTGCTCGCCCGGGCAGCAGGGCGCCGGCACCGACCATCAAACTTGCTCTCAACAGATCACGTCGCGTCAGCATCGTGGCGCCCTCCTTCGGCCGGGGGGCTCGATCGTACGCCGTCTCTCGGCCGGCGCCAAGGGGCGGAGGCCGGCCGGCAGCGTGACCGGACCCGGTCTTCTACGGCCGCGAAGGCTGTAGTACTTTTGACTCGCCGGAGCCGTCGCCGCTCACCCGCCGGCACGCAGCGCCACTGTCGTCGAGAGGAAGGCCCATGAAGATCAGCGCGTTCCACCTGATGCCCCACCGCGAGCTGCCGGACGATTTCGAGAAGCGCTACGAGTCCGTCTGGGTGACGCCGCCGTGGTGGGAGCTCGCCGACGCCAGCCGCGTGGGGCAGTACTACAACTGGACGCTCGACGAGCTGCTGTACGCCGCCCGGCGCGGCTTCGACGGCGTCTGCACGAACGAGCACCACCAGAACGCCTACGGGTTCATGCCGAGCCCGAACCTCATGGGGAGCGTGCTGGCCCGGGCCACGAGCGGGATGGACGTGGCCGTGGTCCAGATGGGGGCCACCCTGCCCACCTCCAACCCGCCCATCCGCGTCGCCGAGGAGTACGCGATGCTGGACTGCATCAGCGGCGGCCGGCTGGTGGCGGGCCTGCCCCTCGGCAGCCCGATGGACGTGAACCTCTGCTACGGCATCACGCCCATGGAGCACCGCGAGCGCTACCGCGAGGCGTTCGCGCTGACGCTCAAGGCCTGGCAGGCGCGCGAGATCTTCCCCTGGAACGGCCGCTACTACCAGCTCGCCAACGTGAACCTCTGGCCGCGCCCGATCCAGCAGCCCCATCCGCCGGTGTGGGTACCGGGCTCGGGGAGCATCAGCACCTTCGACTTCGCCGTCGAGCACGACGTCTGCTACTGCTTCCTCAGCTACTCGGGCGCCCGGTCGGCCACCACGATGATGCAGGGCTACTGGAACGTGGTCGCCGAGCGGGGGCGGGAGCCGAACCCCTACCGCGCGGGGTTCCTGCAGCTCGTGGCCGTGGCCGAGACCGACGCGCGCGCGGAGGAGAAGTACGCGCGCCACGTCGAGTACTTCTACCACAAGTGCCTGCACGTCCCCGGCATGTGGTACGCCCCGCCCGGCAACCAGGACTACCGGAGCCTCGTGGCGACCGCGAAGAACCCCGTGCGTCGCGCCGAGAACCCCAAGGACCTTCGCTACCGCGACTTCGTGGAGAAGGGGTACGTCATCGCGGGCAGCCCGGCCACCGTGCGCGACCGGCTGAAGGAGGAGGTCGTCAAGGCGCTGCGCGTGGGCAACCTCATGGTGCTCCTGCAGATCGGCTCGATGCCGCACGAGCTGACGCTCGAGAACATCGACCTGTTCGCCCGCGAGGTGCTGCCGTCGCTCCGCAGCATGTGGGACGACGAGGGCTGGGTCAATCACTGGTGGCCCGAGCGGCTGCGGAAGACGTCGCCGGCCCCGGTGCCGGCCGGCGTGGGAGCGAGCCGGGCATGACCGAGCGCACGGTCTCCGTCTGGCAAGGCAAGGTTCGCATCCGGGTGCTGTCCAGGGGCAGCGGCCCGGCCGTCGTCTTCTTTCACGGCCCCTGGGGGCTCACGTGGGACCCGTTCCTGGACGAGCTGGCGCGCACGTTCACCGTCCACGCGCCCGAGCATCCCGGCACCACCCCGGACGCGCCGGACGACGTCTACCACCTGGACGGGCTGTGGGACCTCGTCCTCTGCTACGACGAGCTCCTGACCGCGCTCGGCGTGGAGAGCGCGGGGCTCGTCGGCCACTCGTTCGGCGGGATGGTCGCGTGCGAGCTGGCCGCCGCCTATCCCGCCCGCGCCCGCCGCCTGGCGCTGCTGGCCCCGCTCGGCTTCTGGCGCGACGCCGACCGTGTCGTCAACTGGATGCTGCTCGATCCCGCGCAGCTGCGCGCCCACCTCTTCCGCGATCCCGAGAGCGAGGCCGCGCGGCGGATGCTCGGGGTGACGCCGGATCCGCAGGCGGCGGCGGAGGCGCGTGTCCGGTTCATGTGGTCCATGGGCGCGACGGGGAAGTTCATCTGGCCCCTGCCCGACAAGGGCCTGAAGAAGCGCATCCACCGGGTGACGGCGCCCACGCTGCTGGTGTGGGGCAAGGAGGACCGCCTGGTGCCCCCGGTCTACGCCGACGAGTTCGCCCGGCGGATCCCCGGGGCCCGGGTGCAGACGGTCGACGGCGGGCACGTCGCCCATCTCGAGCAGCCCGAGGCCGTCGGCCGCGTCGTGCGCGACTTCCTGAGCGCCTAGCGGCGACGCCGGCGGAGGCCGCGCATGGAGCCGCGCACCCACGAGCGCATCGCGCCGCACCTCTGCGGGCGCCCCGTCGAGCTCGTCGACGGGCGCGCGCGCGTCGTGCTGGAGGCGACGGCCGAGATGGCCGCCGACGCGCGGGGGCTCGTGCACGGCGGCTTCACGTTCGGGCTCGCGGACTACGCGGCCATGCTGGCCGTCAACGAGCCGACCGTGGTGCTGGCGACCGCCCGGCTGACCTTCCTCGGCCCCGTGGTGGTGGGCGACCGCGTCGAGGCCGAGGCCGCCGTCGAGCGGCGCGAGGGCAAGAAGCGCTGGGTCAAGGTGGTCGTGCGCCGCGACGGCGCTCCCGTGCTGGAAGGCGAGCTCCTCGCCGTCGTGCCCGACACCCACATCCTGGCGCGGACGTGAGGCGGCCGAGGGGGCGCGCATGAAGGTCGGCATCTTCCTGACGAACCAGAACCCGCTCGGCAGCGACCCCGTCGCCGCGCTCGAGGAGCAGTACGTCATGACGCGCCTGGCGCGCGATCGCGGCTGGGATGGAGTGGCGAGCGGACAGCACTACCTGAGCGAGGGGCTGAGCCACCTGCAGCTCGTGCCGTTCCTGGCGCGCCTGGCCGCCGAGGCGGGCGAGATGACGGGCGTCGCCGGCATCCTCCTCCTCGCCCTGCACAACCCGGTGGAGGTCGCCGAGTGCATCGCCTCGCTCGACGTCATCTGGAAGGGCCGGTTCGTCTTCGGCGTCGGCCTCGGCTATCGCGACGTCGAGTTCGACGCGTTCGCCGTGCCGCGCGGCCAGCGCGTGCGGCGCTTCGAGCAGAATCTCGAGATCGTCCGGCGCCTGTGGACCGAGGAGTCGGTGACGGTCGAGGCCGATGTCTGCCGGCTGTCGGGCGTGAGCCTGACGTGCCGGCCCGTCCAGCGCCCGCATCCACCGGTCTGGATCGCCGCCAACAGCGACGCCGCCATCCGGCGGGCGGCCCGGCTGGGCGACACGTGGTTCGTGAACCCGCACGCCACGATGGCGACCCTCACACGGCACATGGCCCTGTACCGGGCGGAGCGGGCGCGGCTCGGCAAGCCCTTTCCCGGGGTCCTGCCCGTCATGAAGGAGATCTTCTGCGCCCGGGACAGGGCCACCGCCGTGCGGATCGCCGGCCCCTACCTCGCGGAGAAGTACAAGGCCTACGCCGCGTGGGGACAGGATGCCGTCCTGCCGGGCGGCGAGACGTTCCAGCAGCCGTTCGAGTCCCTGCTGCGCGACCGCTTCGTCCTCGGCAGCCCGGAGGAGTGCTACGAGCAGCTCCGGCCCTGCTGGGAGGACGCCGGCGCCACCTTCCTCTTCTTCCGCACCCACTGGAGCGGCATGCCGGTGGAGCACGCCCTCGCCAGCATGCGTCTGATGAGCGACGAGCTGCTCCCCGCGCTGCGCCGGGCCGGTCCCGCCGGTCAGTCGGTCAGCGACCGGTAGATCTCGACCTCGGCGGCGCCCTCCGTGAGCCCCTCCTTCTCCCGGCGCTCGCGATACGCGGCGAGGTGGGGGGCCTTGCGATGCGCGTCGAAGGCGGCGTCGTCCCGGTACTGCTCGTAGAACACGAACAGGTCCGGGTCCTTCGTGGACCGGTGCGGCCGGTACACGAGGCAGCCGGGCTCGGCCTTCCGCACGACGCCCGCCTGCTCCTCGAGGAGCGCCGCCAGCGCGTCGCCCTTGCCCTTCGCCGCCCGGATCTTGGCCACCACCGTCAGCACGTTCGCCATGGCTCTCGCTCTCCTGGTTTCGGAAGTTCGGCCGGGCACGGCGGCCCACGCGAGACCGTACCGTCGATCGCGGGCGAGCGCCAGCCCGAGCGACGCGCAGGCACCGCCCCGCGTCAGGGCGCCGGGTCCACCCGCAGCAGGACGAGCTCGGCGTGCGCGCCGTCCCGCTCGGTGTACGCGAAGAGGTCCCGGGCCGGGAAGGCCACCGCGCTCCGGGCGTGGCGCGGCAGGAAGCGCCGGAACAGCTCGGCACCGTCGGACGTCCTCAGCACGTAGACGGCATCCTGGACGTCGCCGATCGAGACGGACGTCGTGACGCTCACCGCGACCAGCCGGCCCTCGGGATGGACGGCGACGTCCGTCACGCTTCGCCCCCGCGGCACGCGATGCGCGCCACGGCCGCCCGCCAGCGACCAGGCGACCACGTACCCGCCGTCCTCGCGGTACCCGTCCCAGGCCACCCAGCCGTCGCCGAGGCGGCGGAACGTCGTGGCGAGCGGCTCGACGCCGGCCGGCTGCACGGGGCCCCACCGGAGGGCACCGCCGAAGCCCACCGCGGCGAAGCGCCGCTCGTCGACGGCCACCAGCACCTCGCGCGACGCGGGATCGACGTCGAGGACGACGACGCTCCCGGGGCCGAGGGCGTCCAGCCCGATCACGACGCCGTCGTCCGCAAACGCGGCGGGGGACGACAGCGGCGTCACCAGGACCGAACGCGCGGGCGGTCCGGTGCCGGTTCGCGGCACCCCCCACCCCACCGCCTGCCCGTCGCGCGACACGACCGGCGCCGGATGGCCCGGGCGACGACCGGGTGGCTCCGCGAGCGGCAGCGCCGGCGAGCCGGGACGAGCGATCCACTCCCAGGACACGGCGCCCGTATGCCGGTCCACGCGGCTGAGCAGCGCGCGCCCGCCGTTGCCGACCCAGACGGGGGCGACGTTGCCGGTGGCGGGCGGCAGGGCGAGCGGCATCACCTCGCACTGCGCGTCTGCTCCGGCCGGCGCCGGGACGGAGACGCGCCCGAGCCGGCCCTGGTCGTCCTGCACGAGCAACGGCTCCCCGGCCGGTCCGACGACGGCCGGCTTCCGGCCCGGCGTCGTGAGCGTCCAGCCCGCCACCGAGCACGCCACCGGCCACCGCCGGCGCTCCGGCGCCGTCTCCGCCTCGATGAGGAACCGCGAGGGCAGCGCGATCAGGTACACCCAGTTCGCGGCGACCAGCAGGGCGGGAACGGCGAGCAGGAGGACGAGCGGGCGGAGCGAGCGCGGCCGCCGGACGACCCAGTACCAGACGCCGCCGGCGCCGGCCTGCAAGGCGACGGCGACGATCACCTCCGCGAGCCGCCAGGGCGCCGGCCGGTCGAGGCGCGTGACCGCGCCCAGGACCCAGGTCGCGAGCGGGAAGAACGCGTGCGGGCCGACGAGGGGGAGCAGGTAGACCGAGAAGGAGAGGCCGATCGCCAGCCCGAGCGCGCGCCTCCTCACCGGATCAGGGGGCGGGTGAGCACGGCGGGCGACGCGTCACGTCTTCTCGAAGTCGATCCGCTCGACCACCGGCCTGCCCTGCAGGTAGCGCCGCAGGCAGTCGAGGCCCAGCTCGACGGCGCCCAGGCGCACCCACTCGCGTCCGCCGAGGATCCGGCTGCGCCGCGACGCGACGTCGTGCGCCGTCGCGATGGCGAGGCAGATCGTCCCGCCGAGCTCGATGCGATCCGGCCCCTCGTCGAGGTCGACGAGCACCGCCAGCCCGTGCGTGGCGCCGGTCGGCCGGAGAACCGCCCGCGCCACCGCCTCCGCCAGCTCCGGCGTGACCTCGCCCGCCGCCCGCCCGTCGAGCCCCACCCCCGCGCACACGCCGGCGAGGTCCCGCGACTCGACCCCGCGACGGAAGACCGACTCCGCCCCCGGCAGCGGCCCGATGCGCGCCGCGATCTGCCCGCTGGTGAACGTCTCGACGATCGCCAGCGTGCCGTGCTGGCGCGCCAGCTCGGCGAGGACGACGCCCTCGAGGGTCTGGTCGTCCTCGCCCAGGATGAAGTTGCCGAGCCGCCGCCGGATCTCCTGCTCGACCGGCCCCAGCTTCCGCCGGACCTCGTCCATGTCCTTGCCGCGCACGGTGAGCTTCGTCTCGAGCTGCGGGTAGTGGGCCCGGAAGCCGAGCTTCACGCTGCCATCGGGGACGAGCGCGTCGACCCCGGCGAGCAGCGCATCGACGTGCGACTCCCCCAGCCCGTAGGAGTGGAACCGCTTCAGGAAGATCGCCGTCTGCAGGCCGCTCCGGGCCAGGAGCCGGGGGATGACCTGCTCGTCGAGCATCCGGCGGAGCTCCCGCGGCACGCCCGGCGTGAAGAAGAACCGGGCCTTGCCGATGTCGAGGGCGAAGCCGCAGGCGGTGCCGATCGGGTTGTCGAGCCGCTCGGCGGTGGACGGCAGCATCGCCTGCTTCCGGTTGTTGGGCGGCATCACGCGGCTGCGCCGGCGGAAGAAGTCCTCCATCCGGGCCAGCCACGTCTCGTCGAGGAGGAGCTCGACGCCGGCGGCCTGCGCGGCGACCTCCTGTGAGAGGTCGTCCACGGTGGGACCCAGGCCACCGTTGACGATGACGGCGTCCGCCCGCTCGCTGGCCAGCAGGAAGGCGCGCAGGAGGGTGTCCCGGTCGTCGCCGACCGTCGTGCCCCACTGGACGTCCAGGCCGACGTCCTCGAGCTTCTGGCTGATGTGGGCGAAGTTCGTGTTGACGATCTTGCCGGTCAAAACCTCGTCGCCGGTGCAGATGATCTCGATGCGCATGGTCACCCGGCCCGTGCGAGTCGTTCAGCGGGCCGAGAGGATCATACACGCTCCGGCTCAGCCCATCAGCAGGGCGCCCGGGACCTCGCGGCCCATGGTCTGGATCTGCTCGCGGGTGACGCCCTCGGCCTGGAGCGCCGCCACGAGCATCTGCAGCCCGTCGGCCGGCGTCGGATTGCCGGTCTGGCCAAGGTCGGTGCCGAGCACGAAGTGCTGGGCCCCCACCGCGCGGATGCAGGCCGCCGTCGCCTTCACCGGCACGCGCGCGGAGTGCCGCATCCACTCGAGCGGCGCCTCCGGCCCCGTGAGCATGCCGAGCGCGCACAGCTCCATCCGGGCGCCCAGGGCGGCCGCCTTCCGCATCTGCGCCTCCGTCATGCCGACCACGTCGAACTGCGCGTGCGTGACCACGATCCGGTCGCAGCCCGCCTCGCGGGCGGCGCCGATGAGGACGAGCGCCTCCTCGCCGGAGGCGTGGCCGGTGTGCACCACGAGGCGCTCGCGCGCGCACACCTCCAGCACCGCGCGGGCCGCGGGCAGCACCTCCCCCCGCTCGTCCACGACGCGGATGCCCGCCGGCGCGGTGCCCGCGCGGCGCACGTGGTTGTCGGCGTCGAAGGTCGGGAACCAGACCACCCGGCCGTGGCCGCCCTGCATCCGCCACATCCACTCGACGGCGTGGGGGTTGAGGCCGCCCATGGCGTGGTTCAGCACGACGCCGCCGAAGATCTTGATCCCGGCGACGTGCTTGCGCGCCAGCCACGCGCGGTCGGCGGTCAGCGTGACGTGGCTCTTGAAGACCACGGCCTCCATCTGACGGGCGGCGGCCAGCGAGGCCAGCTCGTCGTCGTCCACGGCGCGGCCGAAGACGTCGGGCGCGGCGTGCGTGTGGAAGTCGATCAGCCCGCGGATCGGGCTGACGGGCGGCGGCGGCGGCGAGTAGCCCCGGACGCCGGTGGTTGCGCCCGTCTCGCGCGGGGTTCCCGCGGCGGGCCGGGCGTGCGCGCGCGACCCTGGCGCATGCCCACGGGGACGCCGTGCGGCGAGCACGACGCGCGGCACCGAGCGTACCTGACAGCAGCCACAGAATAGCGGGCGCGGCGAGATCGTCTTGTCCATAGGAGACAGGATGATAGCGCAGGCCGCGGATGTCCACGGCACATAGGTTGCAGCGGACGCGAACAGGATCATCAGTTCCTCACGAGGAGAGGTGTGCAATGAAGCGGATGATCGCGACGTCACTGGCTGGGCTCTCGCTGCTCACCGTCACGGCCGCGGGCTGCGGCACGCTCGGCGGGACCGCCGTCGGCGCCGGCGCGGGGGCGGCGGTGGGTGCCGGCACCGGCTACGGCGCAGGCAAGGGCGCGCTGATCGGCGCGGGCGTCGGCGCCGCGGCGGGCGCCATCTACGACATCACGAAGAAGAACTGAGGAGGCGGGCATGACCAAGCGCATCGTCGTCGCAACGCTCGTGGCCGCGCTGGCGTCCTGGAGCACGGTCACGGTCGCCCAGACGAAGTCGACCGACTGCCCGCAGCCGTCCGCCTCGCCGGGCGCCGCCGGCGCCGCCAAGGCGCCCGCGCGGATCGAGGGCCAGGTCACGAACATCGACCGCAAGAGCAACATGGTCACGATGCGGCTGTCCGACGGCTCGACCCAGCAGTTCCGCGCCAACGACGAGACGATCGCCGACCTCAAGGTGGGCGACCGCATCGAGGCCAAGAAGCGCACGCCGGACTGCTGAACCATCCGTCGCCGCGGCGCGTTCCGGACGGTCCGGGACCCGCCGCGGCGCCGGTGCCCCGTCAACCCTCCCGACGCCTTCCCGCTCGCGCTCGACCCCGGTGTACCCTTGGCCCACCGGGCGCGGGGCGGCCGGCGAGCACGACGGGCCGCCGCCGCAAGGGGGGCCACGAGTGAGGGGGCTATGAAATGCCTCGCGGGCCTGCAGGCGGGGTGGCAGACGTCGCCCCTCGGCCGCGAGGTCGAGGAGCTGGCGAACGCGTAGCGCGGTGTCCTTCCTGGCCTCGCGCACCCGCTCGGCGCCGGACGGCATCGGCCGGCCCGTTCGCCGGCGGGAGGACAGGCGGCTCGTCACCGGCGCCGGGTGCTTCAGCGACGACGTCAATCTCGCCGGGCAGGCCCACGCCGGCATGGTGCGCTCGCCGCACGCGCACGCCCGCATCCGCTCCATCGACGTGTCCCGGGCCCTCGCCATTCCCGGCGTCCTCGCGGTGCTGACCGGTACCGACGCCGCCGCCGACGGCCTGGCCGCGATCCCGCACCGGCCCGTGCCGACCAATCCGCACGAGGTCCCGCTCCGCAGCCCCGACGGGGCCGCGTTCTTCGTCGCCCCGCATCCGCCCCTGCCCGCCGACCGGGCACGCTTCGTGGGGGAGGCCGTGGCCATGGTGGTGGCGGAGACGGCGGCGGCCGCGCGGGACGGCGCCGAGCAGGTGACGGTGAACTGGGAGCCGCTGCCGGCGGTGGTCGGGACGGTCGACGCGGGCCGCCCGGACGCGCCCGTCCTGTGGGACGAGGCCGGGTCCAACGTCTGCGTCGACTCGCAGGCGGGCGACGTCGCCGCCACCGAGGCCGCGTTCCGGCGGGCCGCCCACGTCGTGCGCCTGGAGACGGCCGTGAACCGCGTGACCGGCGTGCCGCTCGAGCCCCGGGCGGCGGTCGGCGTGTGGGACGACACGACCGGCCGCTACACGCTCCACGCCGGCTCGGGCGGCGTCCAGCGCCACCGGAGCGATCTGGCCGTCACGCTCGGCGTACCGGAGCGCGCGGTGCGCGTGGTGGCGCGCGACGTCGGCGGCAACTTCGGCACCCGCAACAGCTTCTACCCGGAGTTCGCGCTGGTCGCCTGGGCGGCCCGGCGCCTGGGCCGGCCCGTGAAGTGGACGTGCGAGCGCCGCGAGGCGCTGCTCACCGACTACCAGAGCCGCGACCTGGCCTGCCACGCCGAGCTCGCCCTCGACGCGGACGGCCGCTTCCTCGCCTTCCGCGCCGCCCACACGAGCAACGTCGGCGCCCACGCGGTGTCGTTCGTCCCGCTCGCGAAGGGCGTCGCGGTCTCGACGAGCGTCTACCACGTGCCCGTCGCCGCCGTGCGCGGGCGCGCGGTGCTCAGCACGACGGCGCCGACGACGCCCTACCGGGCGGCCGGCCGCCCCGAGGTCATGTTCGTCGTCGAGCGGCTGATCGACCTCGCCGCGCGCCGGCACGGCTTCGATCGCGTCGCGCTGCGCCGGGACAACCTCGTGCCGGCGACGGCCATGCCGTACCGCAACCCGCTGGGCCTCGTCTACGACAGCGGCGACTACGCGGCCGCCCAGGACCGCGCGGTGGCGCTCGCCGACTGGGCCGGCTTCCCCGCGCGCCGCGCCGAGGCGCGCCGGCGCGGCCGGCTGCGCGGCCTCGGCCTGGCGAACTACATCGAGCTCAACACGGGCGCTCCGCGCGAGCGGGCGGAGATCACCGTGCGCCCCGACGGGCGCGTGGAGGTCGTGCTGGGCACGCTGTCGGCCGGCCAGGGCCACGAGACGGTCTTCGCGCAGCTCGTCGCCGAGTGGCTCGGCGTGGAGATCGAGCGCGTGCGGCTGATCACCGGGGACACCGACGTGGCCCCGGTCGGCGGCGGCTCGCACTCCGGCCGCTCGCTGCGGCTGGGCGCGGTCGTCATGGCGCAGGCGGCGGACGGGATCGTGGCCCGGGGCCGACGGATCGCGGCCTGGCTGCTCGAGGCCGCCGAGGCCGACGTGCACTTCGCGGCGCGACGGTTCCGGGTGACGGGCACGGACGCCGGGGTCGATCTGTTCGAGGTGGCGGCGGCCGCGCTCCGGCCCGACGCCCCGGACGGCCTCACGGGCCCGCTCGCGGGCGCGGCCGACGAGACGATGAGCGTACCGTCCTACCCGTACGGATGCGCGGTCTGCGAGGTGGAGGTGGATCCCGAGACCGGTGCGGTGACGGTCGTGCGCCACACCACGGTCGACGACGTCGGGCGCGCCGTGAACCCGCTGATCCTCGAGGGCCAGACGCACGGCGGCATCGCGGCCGGCCTCGGACAGGCCCTCTGGGAACACTGCGCGTACGATGCCGCCAGCGGGCAGCTCCCGTCGGCGACGCTGACGGAGTACGTCCTGCCGCGCGCCGACATGCTGCCCCCGTTCACGACCGAGCTCAGCGAGGTGCCCTCGACCTCCAATCCGCTCGGGCTCCGCGGCGGCGGCGAGGGCGGCACCACGCCGGCGCTCGGCGCGGTCGTCAACGCGATCGTCGACGCGCTCGCCGACGCGGGCGTCGAGCACCTCGAGATGCCGGTGACGCCCGAGCGCGTCTGGCGCGCCCTCGGGGGAGCGTCACGGCCGCGTTGACCGCCCCCGGGACGGCCGCCGATACTACGGGCGCGCCGCGGAGGCGCCGACCATGAGCGACCATCCCGTGCTGGTCGAGCGGCGCGACGCCGTCGCCGTCGTCACGCTCAACCGCCCCGAGAAGCACAACGCGCTGAGCCTCGCGCTGCTCGGGCGCCTGCGCACGGTGGTCGGGGAGCTCGGCCAGGACCGCGCGATCCGCGCGGTGGTCCTGCGCGGCAGCGACCGCTGCTTCTCGACGGGCATGGACCTCGACGACCTGGCGGCCGTGCGCGCGGTCGCCGACACCGTGCGCACGCTCGGCGTCTTCCGGGACGCCAACGCGGCTCTCGAGCGCTGCCCCAAGCCCGTGATCGCCGCCGTCGCCGGCTGGTGCCTGACGGGCGGCCTCGAGCTGGCCCTCGCCTGCGACGTGCGCGTGGCGGCGGAGAGCGCCCGCTTCGGGATCACCAGCGCGGCCATCGGCACCGTGCCCGGCGCCGGCGGCACCCAGCGCCTGCCACGCCTGATCGGGCCGGCCCGGGCCAAGGAGCTGCTGTTCTCGGCCGAGCCGATCGACGCCCACGAGGCGCTGCGCATCGGCCTCGTCAACCGCGTGGTGCCGGCCGGCCGGGACGTCGCGGCGGCCCTGGAGATGGCGAATCTCTTCGCGCGGCGGGCGCCCCTGAGCCTGGCGTACGCGAAGAAGGCGATCGACGTCGGCCTCGGCATGCCGCTCGAGGCCGGCCTCGCCTTCGAGATGGGGCTGACGGCACGGCTCTTCACCACCGAGGACCGCGCCGAGGGCCTGCGCGCCTTCCGGGAGCGGCGCGCCGCCGAGTTCCGGGGGCAGTGAGGGCCGGCCGCGGGCCGGCGCGGAGGAGACCGAGGTGAGCAGCGTGAGCACGCCGGTGATGGACGCGCTCGTGGAGTTCGTGCTGGGCTTGGAGGCCGCGGCGCTGCCGCTGGCGGTGGAGGAGGCGGCGAGCCGCTCGAT
>JAICGY010000078.1 GCA_025922915.1 Candidatus Methylomirabilota bacterium
CAGATCGAGCCGGCCCTGAAGGCGCTCAAGAAGCAGATGCAGAAGGACGGCGCCTTCCAGGAGATGAAGCGGCGCGCCTACTACGAGAAGCCGTCGGTCAAGCGGAAGCGCAAGCAGGCCCAGGCCCGCAAGAAGCGCCGGCGGGCGCAGCAGCGCCTCGAGGCCCGCGAGGAGCACTGAGCGCGCGCGGGTGCCCGGCGCACGCGCGGTCCGCTCGTCGGCGCAGTAGTCCACCTGCCGTTCCTTGAATCGCTCGTACCCGAGCAGCTGCACGCCGTCGAGGTAGGCCATGGCGATCTCGGCGCAGGCGATCTTCTCCTGAAGCCCGGCGCCCGGCCGCTCCGGAGGCGGCGCGCCCGCCCCGCGGACAGGCGGGATATCCTACAGGGACCTCCCATGACGTGCCTCGCGTGCGGAGCCGGGAACAGGGCGGGACGGCGGTTCTGCGGGAAGTGCGGTGCACCCCTCACCGTGGCGTGCGCGTCGTGCGGGTTCGACAACGAGCCGGCCGACGCCTTCTGCGGCGGCTGCGGCGTCGCGCTCGCCGAGCCGGTCCCGGCGCCCCCCCTGGCGAGCCGGCCGGTCGACGCCGACGCGCCCGAGCGCGCGGCGGCGGCCCCGGTTCTCCCGTCTCTGCCGGGTCGGCCCGCCGCCGCGCCCGCGGACGGCGAGCGACGTCAGGTCACCGTGCTCTTCGCCGACATGAAGGGCTACACCGCGCTCTGCGAGAAGCTGGGCGAGGAGGCCGTCTACCGGCTCATGGACGACGTCTACCAGGCCATGATCGGGGTGGTGGACGAGGCCGGCGGCACGGTGCAGGAGCTGACCGGCGACGGCATCCTCGCGCTGTTCGGCGTGCCGAGGGCGCTCGAGGACGGTCCCGTGCGCGCGTGCCGCGCGGCGCTCGCCATCCAGGGCCGCATGCGGGACATCAGCGCGCGCGTGGAGGCCGCGCACGGCGTGGCGGCGGCGGTGCGGATCGGGATCAACACCGGACCCGTGGTGGTGGCGTCGGTGGGGAGCGACGTGCGGGTCGAGCTCAAGGCGATCGGCGACACGGTCAACCTCGCGGCGCGGCTGGAAGCCCTGGCGGAGCCGGGGACGGTGCTCCTCTCCGAGGCGACGCACGCGCTGGTGGCCGATCTCGTCGAGGCGGTCGACCTGGGCTGGCGAGCGATCCGGGGCAAGAGCGCGGCACAGCGCACGTACCGGCTGACGCGGCTGCGGGACGGCACCGACCGGTTCGAGGTCTCGCGACGTCGCGGTCTCACGCCGCTCGTCGGGCGCCGGCGCGAGCTGGAGGCGCTCGGGCGAGCGTGGCGGGAGACCCGCAGCGGGAGCTGGCGCGTCGTGCACGTGGTGGGCGAGCCGGGGATCGGCAAGACGCGGATCGTCCACGAGCTGCGCGAGCGGCTGGAGCGCGAGGGCGGCGTCATCCTCGCCGGACACTGCTCGGCGGCCGGGAAGAGAATGGCGTTCCTGCCGTTCATCGAGGTGCTCCGGCAGGGGTTTCGCGTGAGCGCCGAGGACGACGCGGACGCGGTGACGCGCAAGATCTCGCAGGGGCTGCGGCTCCTCGGGATCGCGGAGCCCCGGACGCTGCCGTACCTCCTCAACCTCTTCGGCCTCGAGCACGAGGCCCTCCGCGGGCTCGACGGAGAGCTCATCGGCGTCCACACCCGGGAGGCCGTCGGCTGGGTGCTGCGCGAGCGGTGCCGGCTGGCGCCGACGCTCCTGATCCTCGACGACGTGCACTGGCTGGACCGGGCGTCGGAGCAGCTCGTCGCCCACCTGCTGGAGGCCGGCGGTCTGCCGGGCCTGCTCCTGCTCTGCACGCAGCGATCGGAGTATCGCGCCCCGTGGGCGGGGCGGCCGGAATGTAGCGAGTTGAGGCTCGAGGCGCTGTCGCGCGAGGGGATCGAGGACCTCGTGCGGCGGCGCATCGGCGACGGCCGCATGTCCGAGGATGTGCTGACCGCCGTCCTCGATGCCACCGGCGGCAATCCCCTCTTCGCCGAGGAGATGAGCCGTTATCTCGTGGAGCAGGGCACGCCGGTCCTCGCGGCCGGCGCCGGCGGCGCACCCGCGCTCGGTGTCCCCTCGAGCCTGCAGGGGCTGGTGATGGCCCGTGTCGATCAGCTCACGGACGCTCAGCGCCGGGTGCTCCAGGCAGCGGCCGTCGTGGGCCGGACCTTCCCTCTGCAGCTCGTCGCCGGCATCGCCGGGCTGGATGGGCAGGGGCCGGCGGTCCTTCACGAGCTCGAGGCGATGGATCTGGTCGTGCGGGAGCCGGACGGGACGGACACGTTCGCGTTCCGGCACGTGCTGCTCCAGGAGGCGATCTACCAGACCCTGCTCACCCCCCGGCGCCGGGAGCTCCACCGCCGTGTCGGCGAGAGCCTCGAGCGCTTGTACGACGACCGGCTCGCGGAGTGGGTCGATGTCCTCGCCCACCATTTCCTCCAGGCCGAGGACACGCCGCGGGCGGTGGAGTACCTCGCCCGGGCCGGGCAGAAGAGCCTCCGCGTGTACGCCCTCGAGGAGGCCGACGAGCGCTTCCGGCGGGCCGTCGAGCTCATCGACGGGGCCGGGCGCACCGAGGACGAGCGCCGGCTGGCCGAGATCCTGACCGCGTGGGCGCAGGTGCACTACTACCGGCGCGACTTCCGCGGCCAGGTGGAGTTCGTCGAGCGCTATCTGCCCCGGATCGAAGCGCTCGGGGCCTCGCGCGCGCGGGCGCTGCTCCTCTTCTGGCTCGGCTTCGGTAACGCGATGCGGTGGCGGTTGTCGCCCGCGCGCACGTATGGCGAGCAGGCGCTGGCCCTCGCCGAGGCGCTGGGCGACGAGGAGTGCATCGGCTACGCGTGCATGGGCCTGCTCTACGCCGTGCCGGGGGAGCAGGGCCGCGACGGACGGGTGCAGGTGGACCGGCTCGCCGCCCGCGCGCTGGCGATCGCGACGCGGCGCAACGACGTCTACCTCGCCTCGAAGAGCCGGTGGGGCCGCGCGCTCGACCTGCTCTATGCCGGGCGATTCGGAGAGGCGCTGGCCGAGTCGCGCGCGATCCTGGACCTGGGCCGGCACGCCGGCGACCCGCGCACGATCGCCATGGGGCTGTGGGGGGCCGCGATGGTGCTGAACCTCGACGGCCGGCACGAGGAGGCGCTGGATCTCGCCGAGGAGGCGCTCGGCGTGTCGCCCGACCCGCTCGACCGCATGAGCGCGCTCGCGGCCAAGGGCGGCGCGCTCGTCATGCTGGGCCGGGCCGCCGAGGCGGTGCGGCTCCTCGCCGAGGTCCGTCGCGACATGGTGCAGGGCGAGTTCGTGTCCGCGCTGGCGGCCGTCGACGGCTACTACGGGGTCGCGCTCGTCCTGGCCGGGCGACTGGGCGAGGGCACGCGCTGGATCGAGGACGCCATCCGGCGCCTCGAGGCATGGGGCGCCCCCCGGGGGGCGAATCTCGGGCGGATGATCCGGGGCGAAGTCTATCTCCGGGTGGCGCGCAGCGGGGAGCGGCTGTCGCCGGGGACGCTGGTGCGGAACCTCGGGTGGGTGGTGACGCGGGCGCCCTTCGCCGAGCGCCACGCGCGGGCGAGCTTCGACGCCGCGCTCCGCATCGCCCGGGAGACGGCGGCGGACGGGATCGAAGCCTGGGCGCACGCCGACCTGGCGCTGCTCGACGCCGGCCGCCGCCCGGACGTCGCCCGCCGTCACCTCGAGCAGGCCGCGCGCGCCGCCGCCCGCCTCGGGTCCCGTCTCATCGACGGCAAGATCGCCGAGGCCCGGGCGCTCCTGGAGAGCCCGACGGGGGTCCCGACGGCACGATGACCGATTCCGGCTTCGACGCCAGGCTGCGTGCCGCCTTCGAGCTGAGCCCCACCATCCTCGCCGTGACCGGCCTCGACGACGGCCGGATCATCGAGGTGAACGAGGCGTTTCTCCGCATCATCGGCTATACCCGCGCCGAGGTGATCGGGCGGGCCATACCGGAGCTCAACCTCTGGGTGGACCCGGGGCAGCGCGAGCAGGGCCTGGCCGTGCTGCGGGCGGGCCGCCCGGTCCGGAACCTGGAAGCGCGGTTCCGGACGAAGGGGGGCGACGAGGTGGTGGCCCTCGCCTCCGCCGACATCATCGTGGTCGACGGCCGGGCCTGCGTCCTCACCGCGCTCATGGACATCACCGACCGTGTCCGGGCCGAGGCCGCGCTGCGGGAGAGCGAGCAGCGCTTCGCCCACGCCTTCAACGCCAACCCCCTGCCCATGTCGATCACCAGCCTGCGCGACGGCCGCCACCTCGACGTGAACGAGGCGGCCGTGCGTCACAGCGGGTACACGCGCGAGGAGATGCTGGGCCGGACGAAGCCGGAGCTCGGCTTCTGGGCGGCGACCGAGGAGCGCGACCGGCTTCTCGAGGCCCTGCGCCGGCACGGCCGGGTGCGGGACTTCGAGGTGACGTTCCGCACCAAGGCCGGCGACGACCGGCACCTCCTGGTCAACTCAGAGGTCATCACCTACGGCGGCGAGCCGGCCGTGCTCAGCGTGTCGCTCGACATCACGGAGCGCAAGCAGCTCGAGACGCAGCGCGAGACGCGGCGCGCCGAGGTGGAGACGATGGCCCGGGCGAAGGACGAATTCCTGGCCATGCTCGGCCACGAGCTCCGCAATCCGCTGGGCACGATCACGAACGCGCTCGGCGCGCTCGACCGCCTCGTGGCCGACGACGAGCTGCGCCGGCTGACCGCCATCATCGGCCGGCAGACCGGCCACCTCTCCCGGCTGGTCGACGACCTCCTGGACGTCGCCCGGGTCACGTCGGGAAAGATCGAGCTCCGCCCCGAGACGCTCGACCTGCGCGCGCTCGCCGCGCGGTGCCTGGAGGCGCTGGCCCAGGCCGGGCGCACGGGCGCCCACCACGTCGTGCTCGCGGGCGAGCCGGTCCACGTCCACGCGGACCCCGCGCGCGTCGAGCAGGTGATCAGCAATCTCCTCGACAACGCGCTCAAGTACACGCCGCCGGGCGGACGCGTGGGCGTGACCGTGGACCGGGAGGGGCACGACGCCGTCGTGCGGGTGCAGGACACGGGCGAGGGCATCCGGCCCGACCTGCTCGGCCGGGTGTTCGACCTGTTCGTGCAGCAGCCGCAGGCGCTGGACCGGGCGCGCGGCGGCCTCGGCCTGGGGCTGACGCTCGTGCGGCGCCTGGTGGAGCTGCACGGCGGCTCGGTCGCGGTCGCCAGCGCGGGGCCCGGCCGGGGCAGCGAGTTCACCGTCCGCCTGCCCGCCGTCGACGACGCCGGTGTGCGCGACGGGACGGAAGCGGCGCCGGGCGCTCCGTCCCGGCGTCAGCGCCGCGTACTGATCGTCGAGGACAATGCCGATGCCCGCGAGAGCCTGCGTCTGCTGCTCGAGCTCGCCGGACACGAGGTGGAGGCGGTGGGGGACGCGCCCGACGGTCTGGCGAAGGTGCAGACCTTCCGGCCCCACGTGGCGCTGATCGACGTCGGCCTTCCCGGCATCGACGGCTACGCGCTGGCCCGCCGCATCCGCGACGTGCCGGCCGGCCGGACGATGCGTCTGGTCGCCCTGACCGGGTACGGGCAGGCGGAGGACCGGCGCCGGGCGCACGAGGCCGGCTTCGACCTGCACGTGACGAAGCCCGTGGAGCCGGATCGGCTCGAGGATCTCCTCTACGTCGGCCGCCGCCCCTCGTAGGCGCGCCGGGCGGCGTGCACGACCTCCTCGAAGTCGTACGGCTTGTTGATCAGCTCGAGCGTCTCCGTCGCCCCCACGATCTTCTCCAGCGCGGGCTTGTTCGTGGTCGTCACGATCGCGGGCACGTGCTGCAGGGGCACCAGATGCCGGATGAGCCGGGCGAAGTTCCAGCTCGACGGGTAGGGCGGCGGGATGTCGACGATGATCACGTCGGGCGGGTGCTGCGCGAGCAGGGCGATGAAGTCGATGTCCCCGCGGCGGATCTCGTCGAGGTCGGCCGTGAACGTCAGGAATCCCTCGCGCTCGAGCAGGGTGCGCAGCAGGTCGACCGTGTCCTGGTAGGTGTTGAAGATCCCCACCACCGCCATGATGAGCGCGAACTGCAGCCGCGGTGCCAGCCACCACCACGGCGGCCGGCGGTGCTACAGTGAACCGCCCGGGACGGACGCGTGAAGCGACGTCGCCACGAGGAGACGACTCCGGACATGACCATCAGGGGCAAGGCCTACATCGTGGGCGTCTACGAGCACCCCACCCGCAAGGCGGACGACCGGTCGCTGGCCCAGCTGCACGCGGAGGTGGCGCGGGGCGCGCTGGAGGACGCGGGGCTGACCAAGGACGACGTGGACGGCTACTTCTGTGCCGGCGACGCGCCCGGCCTCGGCGGGCTCTCCATGGCCGACTACATGGGGTTGAAGCTCCGCCACATCGACACGACCGAGACGGGCGGCTCCTCCTACGTGATCCACGTCGCCCACGCCGCCCAGGCCATCGCCGCCGGCAAGTGCGACGTGGCGCTCGTCACGCTGGCGGGGCGGCCACGGGCCGAGGGCATGGCGACGGGGACGGCGCCGCGCAGCTACGGCGCGGCCGCCCCGGACGTCGCCTTCGAGCTCCCGTTCGGCCCGACGGTGGTCAACCAGTACGCGATGGCGGCGATGCGCCACATGCACGAGTTCGGGACGACGAGCGCGCAGCTGGCGTGGATCAAGGTGGCGGCCTCCCAGCACGCGCAGCACAACCCGCACGCGCTCCTGCGTGACGTGGTGACGGTCGAGGACGTGCTCGCCTCGCCGATGATCGCCGACCCGCTCCGCCGGCTCGACTGCTGCGTCATCACGGACGGGGGCGGGGCCGTGGTGGTCGCGCGGCCGGAGGTGGCGAAGCGCCTGCCGCGGCCGCGCGTGCCGGTCCTCGGCGCCGGCGAGGCGGTGAAGCACCAGGCCGGCGGCCGGATCGACCTGACCTACACGGGGGCGGTGTGGTCGGGGCCCGCGGCCTTCGCGGAGGCCGGCGTGCGGCCCGCGGACGTGAAGTACGTCTCGATCTACGACAGCTTCACCATCACCGTGCTGATCACCCTCGAGGACCTCGGGTTCTGCGACAAGGGCCGGGGCGGCAAGCTCGTCGCCGACGGCAACCTGATCGCGGGGGTCGGCCGGCTGCCGTTCAACACCGACGGGGGCGGGCTCTGCAACAACCACCCGGCGAATCGCGGCGGCATGACGAAGGTCATCGAGGCGGTGCGGCAGCTGCGCGGCGAGGCGCACCCGCGCGTGCAGGTGAAGAACTGCGACGTCGCCCTCGCCCACGGGACCGGCGGATCGCTCGCCACACGCCACGGCAGCGCGACGCTCGTGATGGGGAGGGAGTGACGTGAGCGTCCGGGAGGAGCGCCCCATCCCCGCCCCGCCGGTGAACCCGGAGACCCGGCCGTTCTGGGACGCCGCCGCCGCCGGCCGCCTCCTGCTGAAGCGGTGCGCCGCGTGCACGCAGCCGCACCACTACCCGCGCGTGATCTGTCCCTTCTGTGGCAGCGACCGCACGGAGTGGACGGAGGCCACGGGGCGGGGGACCGTCTACTCCTACAGCGTCTTCCGCCGCGCGCCGATCCCCTACGCCATCGCCTACGTGACGCTGGCCGAGGGCGTGACGATGATGACCAACATCGTCGACTGCGATGTCGACGCGATCCGCATCGGTCAGCCCGTGCGGGTGGTCTTCAAGCCGACGGAGGGCGGCCCACCGGTCCCGATGTTCACGCCGGCCTGACGCTGAAACGACTAGGCCGGCTTCCGGGCGGTCCGCTCCGCCACCGGGTATCCGGCGTTCTTCCAGGCGGTGAAGCCGCCCTCCATCTCGTAGACGGGCTCGAGTCCCATCTGCTGGGCGACGTCGGTGGCGAGCGCCGATCGCCATGCGCCGTTGCAGAAGAAGACGAAGGCCTTGCCGGAGGCGAACACGTCCTTGTGGTACGGGCTCTCGGGATCGATCCAGAACTCCAGCATGCCGCGCGGGCAGTGGAACGCGCCCGGGATGACGCCCTCGCGCTCGAGCTCCCGCACGTCGCGCAGGTCGACGAAGACGGTGTCGTCCCGGCCGTGGCGCGCGCGCGCGTCCTCGAGGCTGAGCGACGTGATCCGTCCCTTCGCCTCGTCGACCATCTGGCGGAATCCCTTCCTGAGCTTCATCGGCGGCGCTCCTCTGGCGGTGAGGGATGGTCCAGGGGCGGCCGTCGCTGGCGCCACGCGGTGGCCTGCTCGTAGGCGAAGGCGATGCGCAGGGCCAGCGCCTCCTGCCCCGGAGGGCAGAGGACCTGCAGCGAGGTCGGCAGCCCGCTCGCGGTGAACCCGTTGGGGACGGCGACCGCGCAGAGGCCGAGGTAGTTGCCCGCGCGCGTGAAGTGGGCGGGCGTCCCCGACTGGTCGATCGCGTCGACGGGCACGGCGGGCGTCCGCGTCGTCGGCGTCAGGAGCGCGTCGACCTCGGCCGTCGCCGCCGCGAAGGCGCGCCGGTCCTCCTCCATCTGCGCCAGCGTCCGCAGGTAGTCGCGCGCCGACACGCTGCGCCCGAGGTGGATCCGCGGCCGCACGTGCGGATCGATCGGCAGCGTCGGGTCGTCCACCAGGTGCCCGACGAACCGGTAGCCCTCGGCTCCGATGATGCGGCCGGTGGCGGCGGCATAGTCCTCGAACCGGTGCGGCAGCGCGGTCCGCTCGATGCGCGCGCCGTGGGCACGGCACGTCTCGACCGCGGCGTCGTAGGCCGCCAGCACCTCGGCGTCGACGCCGGCCCGCTCGGCCTCCGGCAGCACGGCCAGACGGAGCCCGGCGAGCCCCCGCCGCAGGGTGGGCAGGGGATCGTCGTGGGCCCACACTCGCGTCGCGCCGTCGTGGGGGTCGGGGCCGTTGAGCGCGCGGTAGAGCAGGGCCGCGTCCTCCACCGAGCGGACCATGGGGCCCGGCGTGTCGAGCGTGGTCGACAGCGGCAGGACGCCGTGGGTGCTGATCCGTCCGGCGGTGACCTTCAGGCCCACGATGCCGCACCAGGCCGCCGGCAGGCGGACGGACCCGCCGGTGTCGGTGCCGATGGCCGCGGGAGTGAGGCCGGACGCCACCGCCACCCCCGAGCCGCTCGAGGAGCCGCCCGGCGCGCGGTGCACCGCCGGATCCCAGGGATTCCACGGCGTGCCCATGTG
This sequence comes from Candidatus Methylomirabilota bacterium, assembly GCA_025922915.1. Taxonomy (GTDB): domain Bacteria; phylum Methylomirabilota; class Methylomirabilia; order Rokubacteriales; family CSP1-6; genus JAICGY01. Next base: position 9,190 of record JAICGY010000078.1, read on the forward strand.
CGTGTTGGTGCCCCAGCCGCCCATGGCGAACTCGACGGTGTGCGTCTTGCCGAGCACGATCATGCCGGCCGCGATCGCCCGGCGCGCCAGCGTGGCCGTCACCGGGGAGATGCGCTTCTCCCAGACGCGCGAGCCGCCCGTCGTGACGCGTCCCTCCAGGTCCACGAGGTCCTTGAGGGCGATCGGGACGCCGTGCAGGGGCCCGATGCGATGGCCCGAGCGGATGGCCCGGTCGGCGCCCTCCGCGGCGAGGCGGGCGTCGGCCGCGTAGACGTCGACGAAGGCGTGCAGGCGCGGGTCCAGCCGCTCGATGCGAGCGAGCAGAGCGTCCACGACCTCCACCGGTGACAGCGTGCGACGGGCGAAGGCGTCGGCGAGCTCGACGACGGTGGCGAACGCGAGATCCAGAGGAGGCGCCATGGCCCGAGCATGGCATCCGTGCTCCGGTCGCGTCAACGGGCGCCGCCCTCTCCGGTACACTGCCTCCCGCCGGGCGACACGGCGGATCGAGGATCGCGATGCGCGTCGACAGCGGAAACGGCGTGGCACGGAAGGCCCGCGGCGCGGTCGCCCTCGCCGTGGCGGCCGGCGTGGCGGCGATGCTGCTGTACGCGGGACAGTTCGTCGTCTCGCGCTGGAGCATCCAGCGCACGCTCTCGCTCTGGGACCTGGCCGCCCTGCGCTTCGCGGTGGCCGGGCTCCTCCTCCTGCCGGTGGCGGTCCGCCACGGGCTGGCGAGCGCGGCCGGGATCGGATGGGGACGGTCGATCGCCCTCGCCGTCGCGGCCGGGGCGCCCTACACGCTGCTGATGTACGCGGGGCTCGCGGTGGCCCCGGCCGCCCACGGCGCCGTCATCATCCCGGGCGCGACGCCGGTCGTGAGCGCGCTCCTCGTGTGGCTCTGGTTCGGCGAGCGCCCGTGGCCCGCGACGCTGGCCGGCCTCGCGGCGATCGTGCTGGGCCTGGTCCTGGTCGGGGCGCCGGGTCTGCCCGACGGCGGCGGCCTGGCCTGGGCCGGCGACCTGCTGTTCGCCGGCGCCGGCGTCCTCTGGGGGCTCTTCACGGTGCTCACGCGTCGCTGGCAGGTCGATCCGCTGCGGGGAACGGCGATGGTCTGGGTGCTCTCCCTGGCCTACGTGCCGATCTACGCCGTGCTCGCCGGTCCGCGGCTCCTGCAGGCCCCGGCGGGGGAGGTCGTCTTCCAGGCGGCGTACCAGGGCATCGGGGTCGCGATCGTGGCGCTGGCGCTCTACGCCCGGGCCATCCGCGCGCTCGGCGCCTCCATCGCGTCGCTGTTCCTGCCGCTGGTCCCCCTTTTCGGCGTGCTGCTCGGGATTCCGGTGCTCGGCGAGGTCCCGGGCTCCCTCCAGCTCGTCGGCATGCTCATGGTGAGCGCGGGCATGCTCCTGGCTGCGGTGCGTCAACGCGCCACCTGACGAGTGGCGGGAAAACCCTTCTCATCCGGGGCAGGAATCGTGTATTGGTCGCTGAAGCGGTGCGGGTCCTCTTCCGGTCTCCGTCGGAATCTCCACACGATCGCGGTTCGCGGCGCCTCGGGCGCGGAGCTTCGCAGCGGAAAGGAGGCGACATGCCGATCGTCCTGATGCTCATGATCCTCGTCGCCGTCGGCCTGGCCGGGCCGGTCACGATCAGCCAGGCAGGGACCGCCGGCGATCCCGCCGAGAACATCCCGGCGGCGTCCGAGGACCGGCCGCCATCCGGGGGGCCCGAGGAGCGTGAGACCGGGGCGTCGGCCGACCTGGAAGCGCTGCGCGCCGAGGTCGAGGAGCTCCGTGACCTGGTCGCCGACCTGGTGGCCAGGGTGGCGAGGACCCGGCCGTCGCTGCACAGCTTCCGGCTGCCGGAGACGATCGTGTTCGCCGACGCGCCGGTGCCGCTGGACCGGTGGGACGTCGCCGAGCGGCTGGAGCGGGAGTTCTATCTCGCCCTGGCACAGCCGGCCCAGGTCATCCTCTGGCTGAAGCGCAGCGCGCGGTACTTCCCCTACATCGAGGAGCGCCTGCAGGAGAGCGCGCTGCCCGACGACCTGAAGTACGTCGCCGTCGTGGAGAGCTCGCTCCTGCCCCACGCCTACTCGTGGGCCCACGCCTCGGGGATCTGGCAGTTCATCCCGGACACCGCGCGGCGCTACGGCCTCCGCGTGACGGCCGCGTGGGACGAGCGCCGTGACCCCGAGCGCTCGACGGCCGCCGCCCTCGCGTACCTCAAGGATCTCCACACGCGGTTCGAGGACTGGCCGCTCGCCCTCGCCGGCTACAACGCCGGGGAGTCACGGGTGGCGAAGGCGATGGAGGCCCAGGGGGTGGCGGAGTACTACCGGCTGGCCCTGCCCAGCGAGACCGAGCGCTACTTCTTCCGCATCCTGGCGGCCAAGCTCATCCTGGAGAGCCCGGAGGCGTACGGCTTCGAGGTCGCCGACGAGGAGCGGTACGCGCCGCATCCGACGGACGTGGTGACGGTGCCGGTCGTCGGGCAGCTACACCTGCGCGAGCTGGCGTCGGCCACCGATTCCTACTACCGGCAGCTGAAGCTGCTCAATCCGGCGATCATGCGCGACAGCCTCCCCGCCGGCCGCTACGACGTGCGCGTGCCGCAGGGCGGCCGCGCACGGTTCACCACGGCCCTGCCCGCGCTGCGCCGGGCCATGTCCGCGCGCGCCGTCCGCCGCGTGACGTACACGGTGCAGCGCGGCGACACCCTGGGCGGCATCGCCCGCCGCTTCAGCGTCTCCATTGCCGATCTCCGCCGGTGGAACGGCTCCGCCCGCCGCGCCCACATCTACCCCGGCGAGACCCTGGTCATCCGCCGCTGAGCGGCTCCGCCGGCGCCGGCCCCGCGGGGCCGGCGCCGGCGCGCGATCTCAGTCGGCGGGGCCGGCGTACTTGGCGATGAGCGCCCGGGCGTCGTCGACGAGCTTCTGGCCGTCGATGCCCTTGCTCTTCATCTCGGCGATCCAGGCGTCGGTGACCTTCTGGGCCGCCTCCTTCCAGCGGGCGGTCTCCTTCGCGTCCAGCACGATGATGGCGTTGCCACGCTTCTTGGCCGCCTCGAGGCCGGGGGCGTCGCCCTTGTCCATCACCGAGCCGACCCACTTCGCGGCCCGGGGGCCGGAGTTGGCATCGAGGACCTTCTTGAGATCGGCGGGCAGGCTCTCGTACTTCTTCTTGTTCATCACGAAGAAGAAGAAGGAGACGTAGAGGCTGCGGTTGCCGCTGAAGCTGGTGTGGGTGTCGACGAGCTCGGCCACGCGCAGCGGGGTGGTGACCTCCCAGGGCACGACGGTGCCGTCGATGACCCCCTTGGCGAGCGCGTCCGGCATCGCGGGCACCGGCATGCCGACCGGCGTGGCCCCCAGCACCTCCAGCAGCTTGTTCACCTGGCGGGACGGGCCGCGCAGCTTGAGCCCCCTCATGTCCTCGAGCCGGCGCACGCCCTTGCCCTTGACGTGCAGGAGCCCGGGGCCGTGCGTGTTCACGGAGATCATGTGCACGTCGTCGAACTCGTCCTTCAGGTGCTTCTCGTAGTACTCCCAGGCCGCCTGGCTCGTCTGCTCGCCATTGCCCGCGATGAACGGCAGCTCGAACACCTCGGTCTTGGGGAACCGGCCCGGCGTGTAGCCCGGGAGCGTCCACACGATGTCGACCACGCCGTCCCGGGCCTGATCGAAGAGCTGGGGCGGGGAGCCGCCGAGCTGCATGGAGGGATAGAGCTCGAACTTGATCCGTCCCTTGGACTCGGTCTCGACCTTCTTCGCCCACGGGGCGATGAAGTTCGCCGGGACGGGGGCCGCCGCGGGCAGGAACTGGTGGATGCGGAGCGTGATTGGCGGCGCGGCGGCCGGCGACACGACACCGGCCAGCAGCGTGAGAAGACCCGCGACCGCGCCGAGACGGGCGCTCACTCTCATGTCCGACCTCCTGGG
>JAICGY010000079.1 GCA_025922915.1 Candidatus Methylomirabilota bacterium
GGCGGCCGTGGCTGCTCGTCCACTTCGGGATGTCGGGAGGGCTCCACGTGCCGGCCGGCGCCGCCGTGCGCCTCGTGTCCTCCAATCATCGGCCGCCGGCGTGGCCGCCGCGCTTCTTGCGCCTCGGGCTCGGCTTTGGCGACGGCCGCGAGCTGGCGATCGCCGACGCCCGCCGCCTGGGGCGCATCCGCCTGCGCCACGATCCCCCGAGCGAGCCGCCGGTGAGCCGGCTCGGGTTCGACGCCCTCACCGAGGTGCCGCCCGCGCCCGTGTTCGCCGCACGGCTGCGGGCGCGCACCGCACCGGTCAAGGCGGTCTTGCTCGATCAGTCCTTTGCCGCTGGCGTCGGCAACTGGATCGCCGACGAGATCCTCTACCAGGCGCGCGTCGATCCGCGCCGGCGCGCCCACGCGCTCACCGTCCCGGAGGCGGTGCGGATCCGGGCGGCCATGCTCCGCGTCGTGGCGACCGCGGTCCGGCTCCACGCGGACAGCGACCGCTTCCCGCGGACCTGGCTCTTCCACGACCGGTGGGGGCGCGCCGCGGGGGCGGTCACCGCGCGCGGCCAGGGCATCCGGCACGACACCATCGGCGGTCGCACGACGGCCTGGGTGCCGTCCGTCCAGCGCTGAGGCGGCGGTCGCCGCCGGCGTTCAGCTGCCGACGAGGTGGATCCGGCCGGCGACCGCGCGGACTCGACGGGGCGCGGCGAGCCAGATGGCGACCGCGGAGACCAGGCTGCAGGCGATGGCGAGGCAGAAGGCCGGGGCGTAGGAGCCGGTGACGTCGTAGAGCCAGCCGGTCACCCAGGGGCCGAGCGCGGCCCCGGCGCTCGAGGCGAGGCTGAGCGTGCCGAAGATCGCGCCGTAGTGCCGCCCCTGGAAGATCTCGGCGGGGATCGCGCCGTACACCGCGGCCAGGCCGTAGCCGAGCATGCCCTGCGCGGCCACCATGACGTAGAGGAGGGCGGCCGACGGATGCGCGGGCATGGCGAGCAGCGCCAGGTAGCAGACGACGAACCCCGCGCTCGAGAGCGTCCAGATCCACTCGCGCCCGATGCGATCGGACAGATGACCGAGGCCGATCTGGCCGGCGATGCCGGTGAAGCCCACCAGCCCGAGCGCCCACGCCGCCACGCCGGGCGCGAAGCCGATCTCCACGAGGTACTTCGTCTGGTGCACCTGCACGGCGTACCAGGAGAACAGCCCGGTGAGATACCCCACGATGATCCACCAGAAGCGCGGCGTGCGGGCCGCCCGCGCGAGGGTCCAGTCGACGGCGGTCCACGCGGGATCCACGACGTTGGCGGGGCGACCGGCCGCGACGCCGGGCGGCTCCGGCTCGCCGTCGGGCGCGAGACCCAGATCCTCGGGCCGGCGGCGGTGGAGCAGGCAGAGCGGCAGCAGCAGGACCAGCACGAGAGCGGCCATCGCCAGGCACGCGGTGCGCCAGCCCGCGCGCGCGATCAGCGCCTGCACCCACGGCAGCATGACGATGGAGCCCACGCCCACGCCGGAGAAGGCGACGCCGATGGCGAGACCGCGCCGGCGCACGAACCAGTTGGGCAGGAAGAGGGCGTGCCCGGTGTAGCCGAGCGCGAGCGTGCCGCCGCTCACGAGGACACCGAGCGTCAGGTAGAGGTGCCACGGCGCCCGCACGAGCGGGGCCAGCGCCAGCCCGGCGCCCACGAGGGCCACGCCGCCGCCGACGACCCACTGCGGCCCCCGCCGGTCCATCAGCCGGCCCATCCACGGCGTGAAGACGGCGGCGACGAGGAACCCGACGGAGAAGGCGCCCGCGGTCAGGCCGCGCTCCCAGCCGAACTCGTCCAGGATCGGCGGGAAGAGCAGCGAGTAGGCGGTGCGCGCGTTGACCCCGACGCCCATCGTGACGAAGGCCACGCCGACGACCACCCAGCCGTAGAAGAAGGGCAGACGCACGGGGCGCATTCTAGCGCGGGCGCCCTCGCGTAGACTGTGCGGACGACGCGAGGAGGGACGATGACCGGGATCCGCTTCGATCACATCGCCATCGCCGCGCACCGGCTGGCGGACGCCGCCCCGTTCCTGGCCGGCGTGCTGGGCGGCACGCCGGGCGAGGGGGGCGACTCGCAGGAGTATCGGTGGGGGCAGTGGTGCTACGACGGCGGCGGCCGGCTCGAGGTCCTGGAGCCGCGCGGCGCCGACGGCTTCCTGCGCCGCCACCTGGTCGCCCGCGGACCCGGCGTCCATCACGTGACCTTCCGCGTGCCGAGCCTGCGCGCGGTGTGCGAGCGCGCGGTGGCGCACGGCTACCGCGTCGTCGGCTACGACGACGCCGACCCGGCGTGGTCCGAGGCGTTCCTGCACCCGAAGGAGGCGCTCGGCATCGTCGTGCAGTTCGCCGAGTCGCGGGCGCCGGGCGGTCCGCGACCGTGGACACCCCCACCTGCTCCGCCGGCTCTGCCGCCGCCCGTCGCCGTCGTCGGGCTGCGCCTGCGCGCCCGCTCCGCCGCGCGGGCGCACGCGCAGTGGGCCGGCGTGCTCGAGGGCGAGGCCGGCGAGGGGCCGGGCGGCACGCTGCTCTTCCGGTGGCCGCGCTCGCCGATGCGGCTGGCGGTGGAGATCGTGGCGGACGCCGAGGAGGGAGCGGTGGCGATCGAGATCGCCGCCGCCCGCGCCGTCGTCCTGCCCGCCGGGCCGGTGCCCGCGCTCGGAAGCGTCGTGCGGCAGGTGAGCGCGTGAGCGGCGAGCCCGCCGCCATCGAGCAGCGCGTGGGGGCCGTCCTGGACGAGCTCGGCCTGCCGTACGAGATCCAGGCGATCGATCCCGACTTCGCCGACACCGCGGCCTACTGCGAGCGCTACGGCGTGCCGCCCGAGCGGGCGGCCAACACGATCATCGTCGTCTCGAAGAAGGAGCCGCGACGGTTCGGCGCCTGCGTGGTGCAGGCCACGCGCCGGCTCGACGTGAATCACGCCGTCCGGCGCGCGATGAACGTCGCCCGGCTCTCGTTCGCCACCGCCGAGGAGACGCGGGCGCTGACGGGCATGATGATCGGGGGGGTGACCGTGTTCGCGCTGCCCCCCAACCTGCCGATCTACGTCGACGAGCCGCTCCTGGAGCTCGACTGGGTCATCCTCGGCAGCGGCAGCCGGTCCTCCAAGATCCGGGTCTCCCCGGAGGTCCTGCGGCGCTTGCCGGGCGCCGCCGTGGTGCCCGGCCTCGCCGCCCCGCGATAGGCGCGCCCGCAAAAGTTGACTTCGCCGCGCACGCGCGCGGACAATCGGCGCATCGAACCCTTCGGGTTCTTCACCCTCGAGGCCCTGAAGGCCGGGTGGTACCTGGCCTGGCGGGTGACGCTCGGCACCGCGGTCGGGTGGGTGGTGCCGATCCCGCTCGGCATCTATCTGGTCTGGCAAGGCATGCCGGTGCCGGGCGCGGCGCTGATCCTGCTCGGCGTGGCCGCCACCGTCGCCCTGTGGGTGGTCTTCACCAACCGCTTCGCAAGCCGCTGGGCCGAGCGCCACTGGGGGCGCCCGCTCGCGCGCGGCGTGTGGTGGGCGATCACCTGGCGCGTGTTCGTCGTCGGTCTCGTCGCGGGCGTCGTCGCCGCCCCGATCGGCATGCTCGGCTCCAGCCTGCAGAGCGCCTACGAGGGCTCCGTGCGCGGAGGCCTCGGGACCCTGCTCCAGCTGCTGCTGTCCGTGCTCAACGTCGTGGTCAGCGTGCTCGCGTACGGCTGGGCGCTGTCGCGGGTGGTGGCCAGCCGGCTGGGGGGCTTCGAGCCGTCCGCCGCCTCGCCCGTGTCGGTGCCGCGTGCCGCCCCGGCGCCCGCGATGAGCGCGGTCGCGGTCGGCGCGGCCGCGTCGTCGGCGGCGGTGACCGGGCGCCCCTGCCCGAAGTGCGGGCTCGCGGAGACGGAGCGCGGACAGGTCATCGGCTGGTACTGCCGCGTCTGCGGCTGGCGCGAGTCACGCAGGTAGGGACGCCGGGGGCCCGGTCGAGGTCTCGCGCGCCAGCCGCTCCACCAGGGCCACCAGCGTGGCCGGTTCCACCGGCTTGGGGAGGTGGGCCTGGAAGCCCGCCTCCAGCGCGCGGGCCCGGTCCTCCGCCCGCGCGAACGCGGTCAGCGCGACGGCCGGCACGGAGGTGCCACGGTCGCGAATGGCCCGGATCAGCGCGTAGCCGTCGGCCTCCGGCATCGCGATGTCGCTCACCAGCACGTCGGGCGCCGCATCCGCGAGCCCCTCCAGCGCCAGCCGCGCCGAGCCGACGGCGGTGACGTCGGCGCCCGCCAGGCGCAGCGAGTGCGCGAGGAGGTCGCGCGTGTCCGGGTCGTCGTCGACGATCAGGACGCGGCGTCCCGCCAGCGCGTGACCATCGGGCGGCGGCGGCGGCTCGTCGCCGGTCCGTCCCGCGTGGCGGACGGGCAGCAGGGGCAGGCGCACGACGAAGGTCGCGCCCCGGCCATCGCCCTCGCTCTCCGCGACGACCGTGCCGTGGTGCAGGGCCACCAGCTGGCGGACGATCGCCAGTCCGAGGCCGAGGCCGCCGTGCGTGCGCGTGCTCGTCGCGTCGGCCTGCCGGAACCGGTCGAAGATGTACGGCAGGAAGCGCGGCTCGATTCCCCGCCCGGTGTCCGCGACCGCGATCCGCGCCTCGTCCGCGTCGCGCTCGAGCCGGACGGTCACGCGGCCGCCGGGCGGCGTGAACCGGATCGCGTTCGTCAGGAGATTCCACACCACCTGCTGCAGCCGGTGGGCGTCCCCGAGGACCGGCCCCACCGCCGGGTCGAGCGCGGTCGTGATCGTCACGGACTTCGCGGCCGCGTTCTGTCCCACCGAGTCGAGCGCGGCCTCGATCACGCCGACGAGGTCGACCGAGCGCAGGTCGAGGTGCAGCTTGCCGGTGACGACCCGCGAGATGTCGAGCAGGTCGTCGATGAGCTGGGCCTGCAGCCGCGTGTTCCGGTCGATCACCTGGAGCGCCCGGGTGGTCGCTGCCGCGTCGAGCCGGCCGCTCTGCAACAGCCGGACCCACCCCAGCATCGCGGTGAGCGGCGTGCGCAGCTCGTGCGAGAGGGTCGCCAGGAACTCGTCCTTCGCCCGGTTGGCGGCCTGCGCCTCGGTGTAGAGCCGGGCGTTCTCGAGGGCGAGCGTCGCCTCGTCGGCGAACGCCTGCGCGAGCAGCACCTCGTCGGCGGTGAAGCTCCGTCCCGCGCGGTCGCCCAGGGCGAGCACCCCGATGACGCGATCCCGCGTGAGCAGCGGCACGGCGAGGACCGCCCGGTACGGCGCCTGCTCGAGCCGGGCGCGCAGGGCGGGATCGAGCACCAGGCTTCCGTCCTCCAGCACGTTGGGCGTCGCCACCGGGCCGCGCTCGCGGACGGCCCGGCCCACGGTGGCGGTGCCGGCGGGCAGGACGGCGCCCCGCTCGAAGCCCGGGCCGATGGCGCCCGCGACGGCGACGACGGTCATCTCCAGCGTGGTCGGGGTCACCCGGTAGAAGACCGCCGTCTGCAGGCCCAGCAGGACGCGCACGGACTGGGCGATGCGATCGGCCACCTGGGCGGGCTCGAGCGTGCGGTTGAGCTCGCGCCCGACCTCCACCAGCGCCCGCGCGGCGTGCTCCCGCTGCTCGCTCTGCCGGAACAGCCGGGCGTTCTCGATCGCCGCCGCCGCCCGCCGCGCCAGGTCCTCGGCGAACGGCACGTCCTCGGCGTCGTACCGCCGGCCGGAGCCGCACGAGACGAGCGAGATGGCGCCGAGAGTGCGGCCGTGGGCCACGAGCGGGACGACCAGGTAGGAGGCGTAGTCCAGCGCGCGGGCGAGCGCCAGGTGGCCGGGCTCGGGCGCGATCGCCCCGAGCTCCTCCCCGGACAGCGTGCCCGCGAGCTGCGACCGGCCGGTGCGCAAGGCACGCGCCACGGGATGGCCTCCCCCGCGGTCGGGCGGGAAGCGCCGCTGCAGCTCGCGGGCGAGCGGAGCCTTGCCGGGGTCGGCGTGCGCCGCCGCGACGCGCCGGATCTCGCCCGACGCGTCGTCGAGCAGGTCGATCACGCACAGGTCGGCGAGGTTGCCCACGGCCAGGCGCGCCACCGTGTCGAGGGTGACCTCGTAATCGAGGGTGGAGGCGAGTGCGCTGCTGGCCTCCGCGAGGAACGCGGTCCGCGCCCGCGCCGCCTCGGCCTGGGCGCGCGCCGCCTGCTCCGCCGCGAGCAGGCGCGCCCGCTCCGCCTCGCTCGCGCGCCGCTGCTCGGCGGCGCGCTCCTGGGCCCGCGCCAGCGCCCGCACCTCGTCGACCGTCGCCGGCGGCAGCACGGCCGGCGGCGCGGCATCGTCGCGCTCCGCCCGCCGCGCCAGCGCCACGATCGGCGCCGCGAGCCGGTGGCCCAGGAGCGTCGCCAGGCCCACGCTTGCGGCGACCACGATCAGGCCGCCGCCCAGCAGCGTGACGAGATAGTTGCGAAGCGGCGCCTCGAGGAGCGCGACCGGCACCGCGACGGCGACCGTCCAGCCCGCGAGCCGGGATCGCCGGAAGACCGTGTGGGTCGTCTCGCCCTCGGCGTCACGGCCGCGGGCGGCCCCCTCGACGCCGGTGCCGGCGAGGGTCCGGTACGCCGGGCTCGCGGGCTGGCCCACGAACCGCTCGGCGTCGACGTTCCGGGCCAGGATGACCCCGTCGCGGTCGACCAGCGTCGCCCGCCAGCCCGGCGGCAGCTGCTGGTCGACCAGGTGCGCGTGAAGGCCTCCCAGGTGGAGCTCGGCGGCCAGCACGTAGCGCAGCCGGCGCCCTTGCCACACCGGCACGGCGATGACCACGCGCGGCGGCGTGCTGGCCACCCATCCCGAGACGACCGGGCCGCGCGCGTCGCGGACCGTCGCCGCCCACGCGGCGGCGGGACCTTGCGGCGGCTCGCTCCACGGCTGGCGCACGTCCGCGACGCGCCCTCCCGTGGGCGTGACCAGCGTGAGCGCCGTCCAGGTGGCCTCGGAGGGCAGGACGCGGCGCGCGAGCCGGGCGAACCCGTCGCCGTCGCCACGGTCGAGCGGCTCCGAGGCGGCGAGCGTCTCCAGGGCGGTGACGGACTCGCCGAGGATGCTGTCGATGCCGAAGGCGATCGCCCGCGCCGTGGACCGCAGCCCGCGGTCGGTCGCCGCGCTCTCGTGCCGGGCGAGCAGGACGACGACGAACACCGCGAAGGCCAGGAGCGGCAGGAGGGCCACGACGACGAGCGCTACCAGGTGGGAGCGCAGCTTCATCGCGCCTCGAGTATACGAAGCGCGGCGTAAGCGCTCAAATAGGCAAACTTTTTCCCTGCACCAGGGCCGGGCCCCGCTGTCGGGGGGCGCGCCCGCCCGCCGGCGCTCAGCGCCGGAACCAGTCGCGCAGCCGCCGCCACCACTCGATCACCTGGTCGCCGACGGCCCCGTGCTCGCTGCACCTCTCCGGCTCCGTGCCGGCCAGAAACGTCTCGCGCACGACGAGAGGGCACGCGCTGGTGGCCAGGAGCCCGGTCGTCGGGTCGATGTCGGCGAAGGCCACGCCGGCGGGCACCGTGAAGTCACCCTGGGGGTAGGCTGCCGTCGAGCGCCGCATGAAGTCCGCCCAGATCGGCAGCGCGGCGCGCGAGCCGCTGAGGCCGTGCGGCTCGCCATTGTCGAACCCGACCCACACGACGGTGAGGAGTCCCGGCGTGTAGCCGACGAACCAGGCATCACGCGCGTCGTTGGTGGTGCCCGTCTTCCCGGCCACGCTGCCCGTCACGCCAAGGCCACGGGCCGCCGTCGCCGTGCCGGCGCGCACGACGCCCTCGAGCAGCGAGGTCATGAGATACGCCTCGGCGGGGGAGAGCACACGGGTGGCCGCGCGCTCGGCCGGCTCCAGCGGGCCGTCGGGCTCGCGCACGCCACGCACGGTGGCGGGCGGGCGCGTCCGCACGCCGCCGTTGGCGAGCGGCAGGTAGGCGCGGGCCAGCTCGAGCGGGGTCGTCTCGAAGACGCCCAGGGCCAGCGCGGGCACCGGCTCCATCTCGATCTCGAGCCCGAGCTGCCGCGCCGTCGCCACCACCGCCGGGAGGCCCGCCGCCTCCGCCACCCGCACCGTCGCGGCGTTCAGCGACTGCTCGAGCGCGCGGCGCGCCGTGACTCGCCCCTCGTAGCGGTCCTCGTAGTTCCGGGGGCTCCACGTCCGGCCGTCCTGGGTCACAGTGATGGGCACGTCGTCCACGAGCGAGGCGGCCGTGAGCGCGGGCGGGTCCTCGCCGCGCGCGCGCAGCGCGGCGAGGAAGACGAAGGGCTTGAAGGCCGAGCCGGGCTGGCGGCGCGCCAGGGTCGCGCGGTTGTACTGGCTCGCCTGGTAGTCGCGTCCGCCGACGAGCGCCCGGATCTCGCCGGTGACCGGGTCGAGGGCGAGCAGCGCCGCCTGCAGCCGGCGCCCGCCCTCCTTGCGGCGGAGCGCGGGAACCTGGGTCTCGAGACGGTCGAGCCCGCGGACGACGGCGGCCTCCGCCATCCGCTGCAGGGCCAGGTCGAGCGTCGTGAACACCTGCAGGCCTGCGGACTCGCTGACGTCCCCGTAGCGCTGCTCGAGCTCGGCGCGCACGTGATCCGTGAAGTACGGGGCCGGCTGCCCCGCCGCCACCGCCGGCGATGGCCGCACGGGCTCGGCCCGCGCGGCCCGCACGTCGGCGTCGCCGAGCATGCCGAGCTCGCGCATGCGCCCGAGCACCACGTCGCGGCGGGCCCGCGCGCGCTCCGGGTGCGCGGCAGGCGACGTGCTGTTGGGCGCGCGGATCATGCCGGCGAGCAGCGCCGCCTCGCCGAGCGTGAGCTGGTGCGGCTCCTTGCGGAACCAGGCGCGGGCGGCGGCCCCGACGCCGCGGATGGCGAGGGCGCCGCGCTGCCCGAGGTAGATCTCGTTGAGATACGCCTGGAGAATCTGCTCCTTCGGGTAGCGCCACTCCACGAGCGTGGCCAGCCAGGCCTCGTTGAGCTTGCGGCCCAGCGTTCGGCGTGGCCCCACCAGCCGGTTCTTCACCAGCTGCTGCGTGATCGTGGAGCCGCCCTGGCGCACCCGGCCGGCGCGGAAGTTGATCCACGCCGCCCGGACGAGCCCCCGCGCGTCGAGCCCGCGGTGCTCGAAGAACCGGTGGTCCTCGGCGGCAAGCACCGCGTTGATCAGGACGAGGGGCACGTCGGCGAGCCGGACCGGACGGTACTCCTCGCCGGGCCGGTCGCCGGCGCTCGTGAGGATCTCCGGCTCGAGCGCCACCGCGCCCACCGACCGCCCGTCGCGGGTGAGCCGCGTGATCCGCTCATCGCGCAGCTCGAGCCGGATCCGCTGCGGCGGCACCCCGTCGGCGCCGCGCACGTGGATCTCCCACGCGCCGGCCGTGCGCCGCCACTGTCCCGGCGTGGCGGGCACCCCGCGCGACTCGACGTACTTGAGGCGGGCCAGGGTGCCGGCGAGGTCGACGCCGCGCACGTTGATGCCGGGCGCGAGCGCCTGGGGCGAGGCGTACACGAGCGTGGAGCGCCGAGCCTCCGCGCGGGCGAAGCGCGACAGCATGAGCCAGGAGTGGATCGCGAGGGCCCCCGCCAGCGCGACGAGCACCACCCCGGCGGCGAGCGCGACGACGACCAGCCGGCGACGCGGGCGCCGGCGCCAGAGGGACGTCATGACACGCTCATTATCGCTCGCGCGACGCTCGCGTGCGGCGCCGAGCACGGCCTCCGGGCTCCGGACCGGTCAAAGGATTCCACACGCCGGGCACGCGCGTGCCTTCTCCCCGTCCGCCCGGGGGGCGTCAAGAGCGCGGGACTGCTGGCGTCGGCTCGGGGCACATCGATTGCAAGTCAGGCGGCCCGACCGCGAATCCGGGACGAGCGAGGGGAGCATGCTGATCGCGCGCTGTGCGTGGCACCCCCAGTACCACGGCTACCCGCTCCTGCGCGGCCTCGTCTCCTGGCGCGGCTGGTCGGTGCAGTTCACGGACGGGATCTGCGATCGGTGCCAGGAGCGGTTCCGCACGGAGCATCGCCGGCACCTGGAGCGCCGCCAGCATCTGGAGGATCCTCCCCGCGCCGCGTGACGCCGGTGCCGCCGGCACGGCGGGCAGGGGCGCCGGGCCGGGCGTCGGCCCCGCGCGATCGTGCTGGATGCCGCGCTGCTCCATGCACTCCGGGTACGCCTGCTCGTAGGCCTCGTCGGTCAGGTCCCCTCGCCTGCTCGTTGCACGAGTCGAAGTCCGCCGACCGGCACGGCAAGCCGCCGATTCTACAAACGCGCCGCGTGCTTGCGGGGGGGGACCCGGATGGGTATGCTGTCGTTCGGTGCCGCGGCACCCGCTTGCGCGAGAGTGGCGAAACTGGCAGACGCGCTGGATTTAGGATCCAGTGGGCCACCGCCCTTGGGGGTTCGACTCCCCCCTCTCGCACCACTTCGAACCAGCCGGTGAGGTCGCAGTGTGCACGCCATGAAGAGCACGGCATGAAGGTCGCGGTCGAGGAGATCGAAGGGTGCAAGCGGCGCCTCGCCGTGGAGGCGCCGGCGGAGGTGGTGCAGCAGGCGTGGGAGCGGGCGTACGGGCGGGTGCAGAAGCGGGCGAGCCTGCCCGGCTTCCGGCGGGGCCACGTGCCGCGCTCGCTCGTGAAGCTCCACTTCGCCGATGACGTTCGCCGCGAGGTGGCCGAGTCCCTGATCCCCGACGTCTACCGGCGCGCGCTCGACGAGGCGCGCATCGATCCCGTCGACGAGCCGGACCTTCGCGACCTGCGCCTCGAGGAGGGCGTGCCGCTGTCCTTCGTCGCCGTCGTCGAGGTCAAGCCCGCCATCGCGCTCGGCGAGTATCGGGGCCTCGAGATCCGGCACGCCCCGGCGCCCGTCACCGACCCCGACGTCGAGGAGGCGCTCGGCCACATGCGCGAGCAGCATGCCGAGTACCGCACCGTCGAGCGCCCGGCGGCCACCGGCGACCTCGTCGTCGTGGACTACACGCTGACCCCGGAGGGGCACGACGCCACGCAGGCCACCGGCTACCGGTTCGTCGTCGGCAGCGGCTCGGTGCTGCCCGAGATCGACGAGGCGGTCGTGGGTACCAAGGCCGGCGAGGAGCGGGAGATCGGCGTGCGCTTCGCCGAGGACCACCGCGTCGAGAGCCTGCGCGGCCGCGGGGGGACCGCCCGCTTCACCGTCACCGAGGTCAAGGAGAAGGTGCTCCCGGCGCTCGACGACGACTTCGCGAAGTCGCTCGGCGAGTTCGACACCCTCGACGCGCTCCGGGCCGAGGTCCGGCGGCAGCTCGAGGCGCGTCGCGAGGCCGACGAGCGGCGGGACCTGGAGGACAAGCTCGTGGACGCGCTGCTGGCGGGTCACGACTTCGCCGTGCCCGAGGCCATGGTGACGCGCCAGAGCGCGCATCTGGTCGAGCACGCGCGGGAACGGCTGCGGCGGCAGGGCGTCGACCCCGACCGGGTGCTCGACTACCCGAAGATGCTGGCCGAGGTGCGGCCGGGCGCCGAGCGAGCGGTGCGGCGCGCGCTCCTGCTCGAGGCCATCGCGGACGTCGAGCAGGTGGCTCCGGGCGAGGCCGAGATCGACGCCGAGATCGAGCGGCTGGCCCGCGCCAGCCAGCGCCCCGCGCCCGCGGTGCGTCGCATGATGGAGAAGAGTGGGGACCTGGACGGGCTGCGGCTGGGTCTTCGCGAGCGGATGACGGTCGACCTCCTGGTCCAACACGCGCGCGTCACGTCGTGACGTCGGCGCGCACCTGAAGCAAGGAGACGTGCCGATGGCCCTGGTACCGATGGTCGTGGAGCAGACCCCGCGTGGCGAGCGCGCGTTCGACATCTTCTCCCGGCTCCTCAAGGAGCGGATCATCTTCTTGCCGACCTTCATCGAGGACGACCTGGCCAACCTCGTGATCGCGCAGATGCTCTTCCTGGAGGCCGACGACCCCGACAAGGACATCTACCTCTACATCAACTCGCCGGGCGGGTCGGTGACGGCGGGGATGGCGATCTACGACACCATGCAGTACGTCAAGCCCGCCATCTCGACCATCTGCATGGGCCAGGCGGCCTCCATGGGCGCTCTCCTGCTCGCCGCCGGCTCGCGCGGCAAGCGGTTCGCGCTGCCGCACGCCCGCATCATGATCCACCAGCCCCTCGGCGGTGTGCAGGGCCAGGCGACGGATATCGACATCCAGGCCAAGGAGATCCTCCGCATGCGGGAGGAGCTCAACCGGATCCTCGTCCACCATACCGGGCAGTCCATGGACAAGATCCAGCGGGATACCGATCGGGACTTTTTCATGACCGCCGAGCAGGCCCGCGAATATAAGATCGTCGACGAGGTCATCTCGTCCAAGCCGACCACGCGCGCGGTCAGCGAGGCGGCAGCGCTCTCGGCGCAGGTCCAGAAGTAAGCCGGCGAGGAGCAGGGAACCAGGCATGGCCCGGACGCGCGAAGGGAACGGGACGCTGAAGTGCTCGTTCTGCGGCAAGAGCCAGAACGACGTGCGCAAGCTCATCGCAGGCCCCACGGTCTACATCTGCGACGAGTGCATCGAGCTCTGCAACGACATCATCGCCGAGGAGTGGGAGGAGGAGAAGTCGCGGGAGATCCGCAGCCTCCCGAAGCCGAACGAGATCAAGACCGCGCTCGACCAGTACGTCGTCGGCCAGGAGCGGGCGAAGAAGATCCTGGCCGTCGCCGTGCACAACCACTACAAGCGCATCGAGTCGGGGGCCGAGCAGGGCGACGTCGAGCTGCAGAAGTCGAACATCCTCCTCATCGGGCCGACGGGCTCCGGCAAGACGCTGCTCGCCCAGACGCTGGCCAGGATGCTGCGCGTGCCCTTCACGATCGCCGATGCCACCACCCTGACCGAGGCGGGCTACGTCGGCGAGGACGTGGAGAACATCATCCTCCGCCTGCTCCAGGCCGCCGACTACGACGTGGAGCGCGCCGAGCGGGGGATCGTCTACATCGACGAGATCGACAAGATCGCCCGCAAGGGTGACAACCCGTCGATCACGCGCGACGTCTCGGGTGAGGGCGTGCAGCAGGCGCTGCTCAAGATCATCGAGGGCACC
>JAICGY010000080.1 GCA_025922915.1 Candidatus Methylomirabilota bacterium
GCAAGACCGGCCGCGCCATTCTGCACGCGCTGAGTACGGGCATCACCGATCCGGCCCTCCTCGCCGAGTTCGCCCAGGGCTTGCTCCGCAAGAAGCGGGCTGC
Source organism: Candidatus Methylomirabilota bacterium (assembly GCA_025922915.1). Classification (GTDB taxonomy): domain Bacteria; phylum Methylomirabilota; class Methylomirabilia; order Rokubacteriales; family CSP1-6; genus JAICGY01. Next base: position 104 of record JAICGY010000080.1, read on the forward strand.
GCTCCGCGAGGCCTTGGTGGCTCGTGGTGCAGAGCCGTCTCCGCCAGCAGCGCCAGCGCGTCGGCCTCCTGCTGCTCCGGCGTCGGGGGCCGGAGCGCCGGGTCCGTGGGCAGCGGGCCGAACGCCGGCCCACTCGCTCCAGGGGCGCACCGCCACCTGGGCCTTGAGCACGCCGCCGGCGCCCTGGTCCCCGCGCGGCTGCCGGCCCCGCCGCTGGCGGAGGCAGATCGGCGGGTGTCGCGGGTACGTCCGTTCTAGTACGATTGGCCGACATCGAGGCACGCGACGAACCTCACGCCGGCGGGGCCGGCCGACACGGGGGAGAGAGATGGCGGTTTCCCAGCTCGCATACGTCGGGATCGGCGTCAGTGACATGGCCCGATGGCGGAGCTTCGCCGCGGAGGTCCTGGGCATGCAGGTGGTCGACGACGGGGACGACGGGACCGTCTACCTCCGCATGGACGAGTACCACCACCGGATCGCGCTGCACCCGAGCGGCGAGGACGACGTCCTCTACGTGGGCCTCCAGGCCGCCACGCCCGCGGCCTACGCGGCCGGCGTGGCCGCCCTGCGCGCGGCAGACGTGGCCACCACGCCCGGCACGCCGGCCGAGCTGGAGAGCCGCCGCGTCCTCGACCTCGTGAAGTTCGAGACGGGCGGGCTGCCCTTCGAGCTGGGCGTGGGGCACCAGACGCGCTGGGACCCGCCCTTCCACCTGTCCCGCCCGATGTCGGGCTTCCGCACCGGCTCGCTGGGCTTCGGCCACGTCGTGCTGCGCTCCGAGAACCCGCAGGAGAGCGTGCGGATCCTGACGGAGGCGCTCGGGTTCCGGATCTCCGACTACATCCGTCAGATGGTGTTCCTGCACTGCAACCCGCGCCACCACTCGATCGCGTTCCAGCCGCAGGCGCCCGACCTGCCGCGGAGCCGCGACAAGAAGATGTGGCACTTCATGGTCGAGACGAACTCGCTCGACGACGTCGGCACCGCGCTCGACCTGGCCGCGCGGACGGGGACGCCGCTCGCCTCCACGCTCGGCCGTCACTCCAACGACCTGATGGTCTCCTTCTACATGGTGACGCCCTCGGGCTTCGAGGTGGAGTACGGCTGGGGCGGACGGCTCGTGGACGACGCCGTCTGGCAGGTGCAGCGCCACGACCGCGGTAGCCTCTGGGGCCACAAGGTGCAGCTCGAGGCGGCCCTCGCCGCGCCGTCCGCGCCGGTGGCCCGGTAGGCGCGGCCGGGCCCCGGCATGGGCCAGTTCGGGATCGGTCAGCCCATCAAGCGGCTCGAGGACGCGCGGCTCCTGCGCGGCGCGGGCCGCTTCCAGGCCGACGTGCGCGTGCCCGGGCAGGCGCACGCCGTCGTCGTCCGCTCGGTCCACGCCCACGCCCGCCTCCGGGCGATCGACGCGGCGGCCGCGCGGGCCGCGCCCGGCGTGCTCGCCGTCCTCACCGGCGAGGACGTGGCGCGCGACGGCCTGGGGACGATGCGGATGACGCTCAAGCGCAAGCGGCCGGACGGCTCGCCGATGTTCGCGCCGCCGCACCGGGGCCTGGCGGTCGAGCGCGTCCGCTACGTGGGCGACCCGGTGGCGCTGGTGATCGCCGAGACGCGCGCGCGGGCCGAGGACGCCGCCGAGCTCCTGGCCATCGACTACGAGCCCTTGCCGTCGGTGACGGCCACGGCGGACGCGATCGGCGGCCCCGCCGTGTGGGACGAGTGCCCGGACAACGTCTCCAACGTCCACGAGACCGGCGACCGGGCGGCGACCGATGCCGCCTTCGGGCGCGCCGCCCGGATCGTCCGCCGCCGCTACGTGATCACGCGCGTGCACGCGCAATATCTGGAAGCGCGGGGCGCGCTCGGCGTCTACGATCCCGGCGAGGACCGCTACACGCTCCACGCCGACGTCCAGTACCCCCATCGCGTGCGCACCGCCCTGGCCACGAACATCTTCCGGATTCCCGAGCACGCCATCCGCGTCGTCGTCGGGGACGTCGGCGGCGCTTTCGGCACCAAGGGCTGGCAGTACCCCGAGCACCGGCTCGTCCTGTGGGCGGCCCGCAGGCTCGGGCGGCCGGTGGCGTGGGCGTGCGAGCGGCGGGAGGCCATCCCGGCCGACGAGCACGCGCGGGACAACGTGACGGAGGCCGAGCTGGCGCTCGACGCCGACGGGCGCTTCCTCGCCCTGCGCGTCCGCACGCTGGCCAACGTCGGGGCCTACGTGTCCTCGGACCGCAACCTTCTGGCCACCTTCAGCAACGTCGCCACGCTGGTGGGCGTCTATGCGTTCCCGGCGGCGCACGTCCACGTGACCTGCGTCCTCACCAACACCAACGCGACGGCGCCGTACCGGGGCGCGGGGCGGCCGGAGTCGACGTACGTGATCGAGCGGCTCATCGACGACGCCGCCCGCGAGCTGGGCGCCGATCCGGTGGCGCTCCGCCGGTTGAACCTCGTGCCGGTCTCCGCCATGCCGTACCGCACGGCCCTCGGCGTCACCTACGACTCCGGGGACTTCCCCCGGAACATGGAGACGGCGCTCAAGCTGGCCGACGCGGCCGGCTTTCCGGCGCGGCGCGAGGCGGCGCGGCAGCGCGGCCGGCTGCGCGGGCTGGGCGTCGCGAACCCGATCGAGCGCGCGGCCGGGCCGCAGCCGGAGTTCGCGGAGATCCGGTTCGCGCCGGGCGGCAGCGCGACGGTCCTGATGGGCACCAAGAACCAGGGGCAAGGTCACGAGACCACGTTCAAGCAGATCCTGCACGAGCGGCTGGGGCTCGATCCCGGGCAGGTCCGCTACGTCGACGGCGACACCGACCGGGTCGCGTTCGGGATGGGAACCATGGGGTCCCGCTCCACCGTGATCGGCGGCACGGCGCTCTGGATCGCCGCGGACAAGGTGATCGCCAAGGGCCGGAAGATCGCCGCCCGGATGCTGGAGGCGGCCGAGGAGGACGTCCGCTTTGCCGACGGCCGGTTCTCGGTGGTGGGCACCGACCGCGGTGTCGGCCTGACCGAGGTCGCCCGCGCCGCCTTCGTGCCCTCGCAGCTGCCGCCCGGGCTCGAGCCCGGGCTCTACGAGACGGGGACCTTCGTCCCGCCCGGCGACACCTGGCCCAACGGCTGCCACGTCTGCGAGGTCGAGGTCGATCCCGACACGGGCGCGGTGGCGCTGGCCGGCTACGTCATCGTCGACGACGTGGGCACCGTCATCAACCCCCTGACGCTCAAGGGCCAGATCCACGGCGGCGTGGCCCAGGGCGTGGGGCAGGCGCTCATGGAGCAGGTCGTCTACGATCCGGACTCCGGCCAGCTGCTGACCGGCTCGTTCATGGACTACGCGATGCCCCGCGCGGACACCTTCTGCGACATCCACGTGGAGAGCCAGCCGGTGCCCACGGCGCTCAACCCGCTCGGGGCCAAGGGCGCCGGCGAGGCCGGCACCGTGGGGGCGCTGCCCGCCGTCATGAACGCCGTCGTGGACGCGCTGGCGCCGCTCGGCGTGCGCGCGCTCGACATGCCGGCCACCGCCGAGCGCGTGTGGCGCGCGATCCAGGAGGCCCACCGCTGATCGCGCCGGCCCCGCTCGTCCTCACCAACGCCAGCCTGATCGACGCCGTCCACGAGGGGGTCACCGCCGGGGCCAGCGTCACCGTCGAGGCGGGCCGGATCGTCGAGGTGCTGGACGGCCGGCGCTCGCCCGCGACCCGCGGCGCGCGCGTGATCGACCTCGCGGGCGCGTGGCTGCTGCCGGGCCTGTGGGACGTCCACGTGCACCTCGAGGCCCCGCGCATCGCCGGGGCCACCGTCGCCGAGCAGACGCTCCAGTACGCGGCCAACGCCATGGACGGCCTGCTCGAGGCCGGCATCACGGGGATCCGGACGGCGGGCGTGCCGCACCACATCGACGTCGCGCTCCGGGAGGCGTTCGACGCCGGCCGGCTGCCCGGCCCGCGCGTGCGCGCCGGCGGCTGGTTCCTCACCACGACGGGCGGCCACGCCCTCCGGACGGAGTTCGCGCGCCGGTGCGACGGCCGCGACGGGTTCGTGCAGGCCATCCGCGAGGGGATCGAGCAGGGCGTCGATCACGTCAAGCTCAACCTGACCGGCGGCATCGTGGGGCCCGCCTGGGATCGCCACTGGCACTCGTTCCTCATGCCCGAGGAGCTGGAGGCGGCGTTCGCGATCTGCCGGCAGCGGGGCGTCGCCGTCATGGCCCACGCGGCGAGCGTCGAGATGGTCCGGGCGGCGCTGGCGCTGGGCGCGCACTCCGTCGAGCACGGCTACGTGATGGACGACGGCTGCCTCGCCCTCTTCCGCGAGCGGAATGCCTGGTACGTCCCCACCCTCGGCATCACGCATCTCACGCCGGGCCAGGTGACGACGCCCTGGGAGAAGCAGTGGATCGAGCAGCGCGGCCTCACGCCCGAGGTGATCCGCCGGGCCGAGGAGGCGGTGGACGCCCATCGCGAGTGGTTCCGCCGCGCGCTGCGGACCGGCGTGCGCATGGCGCTCGGCTCGGACGTGCGGCCGCACGGCGACGGCGCGCGCCTGGAGATGGGCCTGTGGGTGAAGGACGGCGCGACGCCGTGGCAGACGCTCGTGGCGGCGACGCGGCACGCCGCGGAGCTGTGCGGCGTCGGCGCGGAGGTGGGGACGGTCGAGGCCGGCAAGCGCGCCGACCTGATCGTGCTCGGGGCCAGTCCGCTCGACGACATCGAGAACGTCCGGCGGCTCCGCATGGTCCTGAAGGACGGGCGGATCGTCGCCGACCACCGCGAGCGCGGGACGGCCTGATCCCATGCCCAGGATCAACGAGCACTACCTGAGCCTGAAGGCCACCTACCTCTTCGCCGAGATCAAGCGGCGGACGGAGGCCTTCCAGGCCGCGCACCCCGACGCCCGCGTGATCTCCCTCGGCATCGGCGACGTCACGCAGCCGCTGCCCCCGGCCGTCGTCGAGGCGCTCCAGGCCGCCGCCGCCGAGATGGCCCGGCCGGAGACCTTCAGGGGCTACGGCCCGTACGTCGGCCACGAGTTCCTGCGCGCGGCGATCGCCGCCCACGACTTCGGCGCCCGCGGGGTCGCGGTCGGAGCCGACGAGATCTTCGTGAGCGACGGGGGCAAGAGCGACAGCGCGAACCTCCAGGAGATCTTCGCGCCGGAGTGCGTGGTCGCCCTCATGGACCCCGTGTACCCGGTGTATGCGGACAGCAACGTGATCGCCGGCCGCTCCGGGCCCGCCGACGCCAGCGGCCGCTACCCGGGCTTCCTCTACCTGCCCTGCACCGCCGAGAACGGCTTCCAGCCCGCGCTGCCCGACCGCCGCGTGGATCTCGTCTACCTCTGCTACCCCAACAACCCCACCGGCGCCGTGATGACGCGGCCGGCGCTCCGGCGCTGGGTCCACTGGGCGCGCGCGAACGAGGCGGTGATCCTCTACGACGCGGCCTACGAGGCGTACATCCGGGATCCGGAGATTCCCCGATCGATCTACGAGGTGGAGGGCGCGCGCGAGGTGGCGATCGAGTGCCGGAGCTTCTCGAAGAGCGCGGGCTTCACCGGCATGCGCCTCGCCTACACCGTGGTGCCCCGGGAGGCGCGCGGGCGGACCGCGGCCGGCGAGCCGGTCAGCCTGAACCAGCTCTGGCTGCGGCGGGTGTCCACGAAGTCCAACGGCCCGCCGTACGTCATCCAGAGGGCGGCCGCCGCCGTCTACACGCCGGAGGGGCAGAAGCAGGTGCGGGCGCTGATCGATTACTACATGGAGAACGCCCGGCTCATCCGCGACGGCCTCGCCGGCGCCGGGCTCACCGTCCACGGCGCGCGCAACGCGCCGTACATCTGGGTGCGGACGCCGGGCGGCCTGTCGTCGTGGGACTTCTTCGACCGGCTCCTCGCCGCGGCTCACGTGGTCGGCGCGCCGGGCGCGGGCTTCGGGCCGAGCGGTGAGGGCTACTTCCGTCTCACCGCCTTCGGCTCGCGCGAGCAGACCGAGGAGGCGGTGGAGCGCATCAGGAGCCGGCTGGGGCGCTGATCCCCCGCCTCGCCAGCTCGGCCTCGAGGTCCAGGGGCCGGGTGCCGATCGACGTGCCGCCCGGCACCGTCCAGCAGATCTCGAACTCCAGGCCGTCCGGATCCTTGGCGTAGAGCGAGAGGCTCGCGCCGTGGTCCGACGAGCCGACGAGGGCGCCCGCCGCGACGAGGCGTTGCCGCGCGCGCACGAGGTCGGTGAGCTCGGCGACCTCCCACGCCGCGTGGTACATGCGCGCCCCCCGCTCGTCGGGCCGCCCGAGCCCGGGCTGCTGGAAGAGCCCGAGGTGGTGATCGTCGGGGGTGCCGGGGATCTTCAGGAAGACGGCGCCCGGATACCGGCGCTGCACCTCGAAGCCCAGCACGTCGCAGTAGAACCGCTCGCTGCGCGCGGCGTCCGACACCCAGAGGACGAGGTGCTGCAGCCGGCGCAGGCCGATCCCGCTCGTGGTCGTGGCCATCGTGAGCCTCCTCAGCCGTGCAGCAGGAAGTCGCCGTTGTCGCGGCACATGACCCGGAAGTCCTCCTTCGCGATGCCCTCGGCGTGGAGCAGGGCCACGAACCGCCGGTAGCCCTCGGCCGGCATCGGGTTGTGGGCCTGCCCGCCGTCCGAGGAGATCACGACGCGCGCCGGGCCGATGGTCCGGATGCAGTGCGCGATCGCGGCGGCGTCGGTGAACTGCCAGCGGGGCGTGATCGAGCAGAACACGAACTCGACCCGCACGGCCGGCCGCGCGAGCGCCTCGACCTGCTCGAGCGTGAGCCCCGGCGCCCGGTCGTAGGGGTGCGTGAGGATCAGCTTGCGGAAGCCCTGGGCGTCGGCCTCGGCCACGAGCGCACGGATCTCGTCGAGCCCGACGTGGCCGGTGGCGAGCGCCGCGCCGTGCTCCTTCACGAGCGCCATGACCTCCCGGGCCTCCGGCACGAGCCGCCCGTCGCGCAGCAGGTCGAGCCCGTCCGCCTGCGTCTCGAGCCCGCTGGACTGCGCGAGGAAGCCGCCGCCGAAGCCGAAGGCCGCCCGGTGGCAGGCGGCGTCGAGCGTGGGCATCCAGACCACGCGGGCGCCGAGGCGCAGCGCGGCCTCGACCGCGTGCGGGTTGACGCCGCCGACGTAGCGGTTGAGGACGAGGCCACCGTAGACGCGCAGGCCGCTCACGCCCCGGGCGGCGAGCGCCGCGCGCGAGGCCGTCCCCTCGAAGTGGTTCTTCATGACCACGCCTGCGAACCCGGCGGCCGCGGCCTCCTGCACCATCCGGACGTCGTCGGCGACGCGCGGAAACAGGTCGGGCGCCGAGTGCACGTGCAGGTCGTACGCGCCGTCGACCTCGATCACCGCGTTCCCCCCGCCCGCATGCGCCTATCCTAGCCCGGACCGGCCGGTGGTACGCTTCGACGGCCGATGCCTATCGTGACCGTCCCGGTCCGCGCCGTCAAGGCGCTCTTCCTCGAGCGCCAGCACCTGGCCCGCCCGCGGGCGCGGGCGCTGACGCCGGGCCGGCTCGTGCGGCTCGTCGAGGACGTGGGGGGGCTGCAGCTGGACTCCATCAACGTGCTGGAGCGCGCCCACTACCTGGCGCTGTGGGCGCGCTTCGGCCCCTATGACCGCGCGCGGCTGGACCGGCTGGTCTACCGCCGGCGGCTCCTGTTCGAGTACTGGGCACACGCGGCCTGCCTGGTGGCGACGTCCTCGCTGCCGTGGTGGCGGCGCGCCATGCTCGACTACCGCACGAGCCACACCGGCTGGTCGAAGTGGCTCCGGCGCAACGCCCGGGCCGTCGCCCTGGCGCGGGAGGCGATCGCGGCCAACGGCCCGATGGGCAACGGCGACTTCGAGGCGCGCCGCGGGGGTCGCAGCGGCTGGTGGGACTGGAAGCCGGTCCAGCACGCGCTGCACTACCTGTGGATGACGGGGGCGCTGGCCGTACACTCCCGCCGGCATTTCCAGAAGCGCTTCGACCTCCTGGAGCGGGCGCTTCCCGGGGCGCTCGCGGTCCAGCCCGTCGGCACGGACGAGTTCCGCCGCTGGCACGTGGAGCGCTCGCTGCACGCGATGGGCGCCGCCACGGATGCCGACCTCGCCCGCTACCTCACCTTCCCGCGCTTCGGCCCCGGCCTCCGCCGGACGGCGCTGGCCGCCCTGCGCGCGGGCGGGGAGGTCGTCGAGGTCGCGGTGGAGGGCGCCGGCGGGCGGTGGTGGGCGCTGCGCCGCGACCTGCCCGCGCTCGCGCGGGCGGCGCGCCGCCCGGCGCCCTCGCGGGGCACCACGCTCCTGTCGCCCTTCGACTCGCTGCTCTGGCACCGCGAGCGGGTCGCGCGGCTCTTCGGCTTCGACTACCGGATCGAGGTGTACACCCCGCCCGACCGGCGCGTGCACGGCTACTACACGCTGCCGGTCCTCCACGACGGCCACCTGATCGGGCGGGTGGACGCCAAGACCCACCGCGACGAGCGGCGGCTCGAGGTGCGGAACGTGGCCTTCGAGCCGTGGTTCGCCGACGGCGCGCCCGGACCGGTGACGGGCGAGCGCCTGGACCGCGACGCGGCGCTGGCCGGGCTCGCCGACGCCCTCGGCTCGCTCGCCCGCTTCGTGGAGGCCGACCGGGTGAACCTCCGACGCGTCGGCCCCCACGCGCTGCGCGCGCCGCTCGCGCGCGCGCTCGGGGACTCCGGTCAGCCGGCGAGGTCCCGCTCGAGCGCGTCGACGCTGTCGGCGACGATCGCGACGAGCGTGTCCACCTCCTCGGCGGTGATGCAGAGCGGCGGGGCCAGGCGCAGGACGGTGCCGCGCGCGTAGACGATCGCGCCGCGATCCCAGGCCTTGCGGTCCAGCTCGGCGACGCGGGCGGCGTCGAGGGGGCGGCCCGAGCCGTCCGGCTCGACGAAGTCGACGCACACCATCAGGCCGCGGCCGCGCACCTCGCCGACGATCGCGCGCTTGCCGACCGCGGCCTGCAGGCCCCGGAGCAGGCGCGCGCCCATCGCCCCGGCGTTCTCGACCAGGCGGTCCTGCTCCATGATGCGGAGGTTCGCCAGGGCCGCCGCGCACGCCACCGGGTGCGCGGCGTAGGTGTTGGGGTGGACGTTCTCCTGGGTCGCCCCCGCCGGGAAGGCGTCGGCCAGGTGCCGCCGCGCGATGCTCGCCGACAGCGGCACGTAGCCGGAGGTGATGCCCTTGGCGACCGACATGAGGTCGGGGACGACCGCCTCGTGCTCGCACGCGAACCACCGGCCGGTCCGCCCGAAGCCGGTGATGACCTCGTCGGCGATCATCAGCACGTCCAGCTCGTCGCAGATGGCGCGCACGGCGCGCAGCCAGCCGAGCGGCGGGATGATGAAGCCGCCGGAGGACAGGATCGGCTCCAGGATCACGGCCGAGACCGTCTCCGGCCCCTCGCGCACGATCGCCTCGCGCAGCTCGGCGGCGCGGCGCCGCACGAGCTCCTCCTCGGTGGCCGTGCCGCGGTCGCGGAAGGGGTGGGGCGCGGCGACCTTGGCGAAGCCCGGGGTCTGCAGATGCGCGTAGGCCTGCGTCATGTGCGGCAGGCCGCACACGGCGAACGTCCCCGCCGTCGCCCCGTGGTAGCCGCCCTGGAGCGAGATCACCTTGTGCTTGTCCGCCTTCCCCCGGGCCAGCCAGTAATGCCGCGCGATCTGCATGGAGCGCTCGTTGGCCTCGGAGCCGCTCACGGCGAACATCGAGTACGTGAGGTCGCCGGGGGCGAGCGCGGCGAGGCGGGCGGCCAGCTCGGCCGCCGGCCGGTTGGAGAACTGTCGCGTGGTCGGGTAGTAGGCGAGGCGCACCGTCTGCTCGGCGATCGCCTCGGCGATCTCGCGCCGGCCGTGGCCGACGTTCACGACGGCGAGCCCGGCGAACCCGTCCAGGAGCTTCCGGCCCTGCTGGTTCCAGACCCACACGCCCTCGGCGCGGTCGATCAGCAGCTCCTCGTCGGAGAGCCAGGGGTGGTCCTGCGTACGGTGGGTCCAGAGATAGCCGATCGTCTCCGCGTCCGTCATGGCCGGTCCTTTCCAGGGTCTCGGGTCTCGCGCGGGCCGCCGCGCTCGTGGACGACGCGGCCGCCGACCACCGTGAGGTCCACCGCCAGCGCCGGCAGCGCGTCCTCCGCGCACGTCAGCGGGTTGCCGTCCAGGACGACGAGATCGGCGTCCCGGCCGGGCTCGAGGGAGCCGCGCCGGTCCTCGCTCCACGTCAGCAGGTGCCCCGTCTGAATCGCGATCCGCAGCGCCTCCTCCCGCGTCAGGCGGCTGTCCCCCAGCGGGGCGCCCGACTCCCCGTCCCGTCGAGCCAGGGCCTCCCACATGGTCCACAGCATGGAGTACGGCACGCCGTCCGTCGAGAGGGCCACCGGGACCCCCGCGTCCAGGAGCTCGCGGATCGGGGTGCCGGCCGGGCCGAGCCGATCCAGGCCGAAGCGGTCGCTCGCCATGTGCATGAAGCTCGGCGTGACCGTGCACACGAGCCCGAGCGCCTCGATGCGACGGATCTGCTCCGGCGTGGCCGCCACCACGTGGATCGCGACCCAGCGCCGGTCGCGGATCGGCACCTCGCGATCGATCGCCTCGTAGGCCCGGAGCACGAGCTCCAGATCGTAGCAGACGAGGCTGCTCACGCGGAGCCCGAGCCGCGCCGCGTGCGTCCCCAGCGCCACGAACCGCTCGAGGGAGAGCGACTGGTAGAAGTGGCCGGCCCACTGCTCGTAGGGATAGCCGCTGGCGATCGCGGCCGCGATCCGCGGGTCGACGGCGTCGAGCGTGATCCCCTCGACCCGGAGCCGGTCGTCGCCCAGCCCCCGGCCCGTCGCCACCGCAGCGTGGTGGTGCAGGAGCTCCCGCAGCGTCTCGTCGTCGAGCACGGCGCTGGGCACGCTGAGCGGCAGGTGCATCCGCACGGTCTGCCGGCCGCGCGCGTGGACCTCGCGCCACGCCCGCACGACGGCGGGCGTCAGGCCGTGCCCCTCGTAGCCGGCGGTCGTGCCGGCGGCGCTGTAGGCCGCGCAGCCGATCTCCACGCCGGCCACGCGGTCGTCCTGCGTGAACCGCGGCAGCGCCCGGAGGAGCGTGTACTCGAGGATCGGGGCGTAGTTCCACTCGAGGAAGACGCCCGTCGGCTCGCCCCGCGCGTCCTTGACGATCTCCACGTTGTGGGGGGCGGGCGTGTCGCGCGTGACGCCGGCCAGGGCCAGGGCTCGGGAGCTGGCGACGGACGGGAACGGACGGCGGCTCCACCAGCCCCAGACGGCCCGGATGTACACGGGGTGGTCGGGGGCGGCGGCGTCGAGGTCGTGGCGCGTCGGGAACCGGCCCTCCGCCAGCTGCTCGGGCCGGCTCACGTAGTCGAGGGGACGGCCCATCGGCATCACCACGATCCACTCGCCCGGGCTCGTCGTGGCCGCCGCCCGCCGGACGACCTCGACGATCTCGGCGACCGAGCGGCACCCGGCGATCGGGACTCCGCCGCGCGCCTTCAGCCCCTCGCGGTCGAGGTGGGGGTGCGCGTCGAAGAAGCCCGGAAGCACCGTGCGGCCACGCAAGTCGATTCGCCGGGTCAACGGGCCGGCGTGCGCCGCGAGGGCGGCGGCGGGGCCGACGGCCAGGATCCGCCCGTCGCCCACCGCGACCGCCTCCGCCACGCGCGACGCGCGGTCGAGCGTCACCACCGTGCCGTGCTCGAGGATCAGGTCGGCCTGCATGCGCGGGGCTCTGATACCGTCCCCGACCGGATCCGTCAAGCGACGCGTGGTATAAGGTCGGGCGCATGGTGAGCGTGGCGGCGGCGGCGTACCGGGCCTTCTACGGCGGCGTGCTCTCCCGGCTGCCCGAGCAGACGGCGATCCGCATCGGCCAGTCGCTGCTCCGCGCCCTGCCCCTGGACCGCTGTCCTTTCTTCACGCTCCGCGACCCGCGCCTCGAGGTCACGCTGGGCGGCGTCCGCCTGCCGAACCCCGTGATCCTGGCCGCGATGTACTACGACGCGCGCATCCTCGCGCGCGCCATGGGGCTCGGCTTCGGCGCCGTGACCACCAAGAGCATCACGCGCCAGCCGCGCCCGGGCCATCCCCTGCCGAACCTGGTCCGGTCCGTGACGGCGGCGGGGCCGGGGCTCGTGAACTGCAACGGCTTCCAGAACCCGGGGCTCGACGCCTTCCTGGCCTCGATGCGCGGGCTGCGCCACCGCGTGCCGCTGATCGTGAGCGTGGCCGGCGAGTCGGAGGAGGACTACGCCGACCTCGTCCGGGCGGTGACCCCGATCGCCGACCTCGTCGAGCTCAACATCTCGTCGCCCAACACGAAGCTCGTCTACACCTGGAGCGAGCGACCCCGGCAGCTGCGCGAGGCCCTCGAGGGCGCGCGCCGCGCCGCCGCCGTCCCCGTCAGCGTCAAGATCTCCCCGGACTTCCCGGACGAGAACGAGCGCCACATCATCCCGGCCGCGATCGCGGCCGGCATCCAGATCGTCAACTACGGCAACGCCCGCCGGGTGGACGAACCGCGGCTCTCGCAGAAGGCGGGGGGCCTCTCCGGCCCCGCGATCTTTCCGGCCACCCTCGACAACGTGCGCCGCACGCGCAAGCGGTTCGGCGCGGCGCTCGACATCGTGGGCACCGGCGGGGTCGACGCGCCCGACAAGGCCGTGGCCCTGCTCGACGCCGGCGCCACCGCGATCGGCTACTTCACCGGCTTCGTCACCCGGGGCCCGTTCCTGGCCCGCCGGATCCTCGACGCCCTCCTGGCGCGCGCCCCGCGGGCCTGAGGCGGGCCCCTACTTCTCCACGGCGTCGGCGAGCGCGCGCAGCAGCGCGCCGCCGTCCCCGCGCCAGGCGCTGCCGTGCATGCACGCCAGCGTGGTGGGCCGCAGGGCGGCGAGGCGCTCGAGGTGACGCCGCCCGTCGCGCGCGTGAGCGTAGTAGTCCA
>JAICGY010000081.1 GCA_025922915.1 Candidatus Methylomirabilota bacterium
CCCCGGCCCGGCCCCCACGCCTGCCCGCGAGGGCGCGCCGGCCCTCGTCACGGCGCCTGGCGCGTCACCGACACCGATGCGTTGGCCGACCGGCCCGAGAACGTGGCGACCGTTTCCCCCCACAGCTGGCGGTCGTTCCCGCTCAGACGCAGGTAGACCGGGTCCGCGGAGGCCGCCTCGTCGCGCGCCGTGCCCTCGAACACCACGTCGCGGCCGCGGCGCCGGACGACTCCCGCGGCCGCGCTCTTGCCGACCGTCCCCTGCCAGGTGCCATCCTCCGCGACCCGGATGGCCAGAGCGGTCTGGCCCTGCCAGTTACGCCGGGCCGACCTCCCAGATGCCGCCGGTCCACGCGCCGGCGAGCGGCGCGGTCAGCCGGCGCTCCGCCGGCGAGGCCGAGACCAGGTCGTCCGGCGAGGATGCCGTGGCGCAGCCTGCGAGAGCGAGAGCGCCGACGAGCGCGCCCGTGATGGTTTGCATGCGCGCACCTCCCTCCGAGCCCGAAGGAAGCAACGGGGGTGCCGATCACGGAGCGGGCTGGACGCGCGGTCGCAGCCACACGAGAGTCGCGCCGCGGCCGCCGCGCTCGGGCGGGGCGTCGGCGAACCGCGCGACGAGCGGGTGCCGCGCGAGATGCGCCTGCACGATCGCGCGCTGGACGCCGATGCCGCGGCCGTGGACCAGGCGCACCTCCCCGAAGCCGCGGTCGTGAGCCTCGCGGAGGTACTCGTCGACGACGGAGGGGACGTCGCGAGGCTGGAACGGATGCAGGTCGAGCCAGTCCTCGATGGGGACGCGAACCGGCTCGTCGTCGGCGTCGTGGACGGTCAGCGCGTCAGAGGCGCGGCCCGGCCATCAGGTGCCCGGCCCAGTGCTGGAAGCTCGAGAGATCCTCCCCCGAGAGCTTGCACTGTCAGAAGGTGGCGGCACGCTCGAAGAAGGGCACGTCGACGACGGGAATGCTCTCTGCCCGCGCGGTCTCCGCGACCTTCTGCGTCACCATCTGCCGGACGAACGGGATCGGGATGCGGCCGAGCCGGTGCAGGACCTCGTCCGTGCAGCGGATGCGCGTGCCGGGCAGGACGGGCCCGTCCGTCACCGCTTCCGGATCCTCGGGGTGCTCGCAGGTCTCGGGCACGAGCTGCTGCAGGCGCAGCGACACGTAGTCGGTGACCCAGGCCTGGATGCTCGTCTTGGCGTCGGCCAGGCCGAGGGAGGCCCCCTCGAGCCGCGCGTCCAGGGAGCCCAGGAGCGCCTCCAGTCGGCCGAGCCGGCTCTCGAGCGCGGCCAGCCTCCGCGAAACGTCGTCGTCGGTCATGCGTGTCTCCATCATGATCAGGCCAGCGGCGGCCGCCGCGTGTGCCAGTCCGTGATCCGCTGCCAGGCGTCGGCCACGCGCAGCACCGTCGCCTCGTCGAACGGCCGCCCGACGACCTGCATGCCGATCGGCAGCCCGCCCGCGGTGAAGCCGCACGGCACCGAGCACGCGGGATGGCCGGACAGGTTGAAGTGGCGCGTGAGCCGGACGAGCGCCGATCGCACGTCCGCCGGGCCGTCGCCCAGGGCCGCGTCGCGATCCGCCACCGCGGGCGCGGTCACGGGCGTGACCGGGGCGACGAGCACGTCGCGCCGCGCGAGCGCCGCGTCGACGTCCTCGCGCAGGCGGCCGCGCACCTGCTGCGCGCGGACGTAGTGGACGCCGCTCACGAGCACGCCGAGCCGCAGGCGACTCGCCACCTCCGGATCGTACTCGCTCCCGCGGGTCCGGAGCCACCCGGCGTGGAACGCCAGCGCCTCCGCGCCCACGATGGCGGCGGCCGCCGGCCCGGCCTCGCCCGCCCGCTCGAGCGTGACCTCGTCCACGACGGCACCCGCGCCCGCCAGCGCGGCCGCCGCCGCCTCCACCGCCGCGCCGACCTCGGGCGCCGGCGCCGTCGCGAACAGCCCGCGCAGCAGGCCGATGCGGAGACCCGCCAGCTCGCCCGTCAGCGCCGCCGGATAGTCGGGCACGGGCAGGACGCTCGCGCTGGCGTCGGCGGCGTCGTAGCCGGCCATCGCTCGGAGCAGGACCGCGCAGTCGGCGGCCGTGCGGGCCATGGGGCCGACGTGATCGAGCGACCAGGCGAGCGGGAGCACGCCCGCGCGGCTGACGCGGCCGTAGGTCGGCTTGAGTCCGGTGATGCCGCTGAGCGAGGCGGGGATCCGCACCGAGCCCCCCGTGTCCGAGCCGAGCGCGGCCGCGGCCAGCCCGGTCGCGACGGCCACCGCGGACCCCGAGGAGGAGCCGCCGGCCAGGCGAGCGGTGGCCGCGTCCCACGGGTTGCGCGCGTCCCCGTAGTGGGGATTGCGCCCCTCGGGCCCGTAGGCGAACTCCACCATGTTCAGCTTGCCGAGGACGATCGCCCCCGCCGCCCGCAGCCGACGCACCACGGTGGCGTCCTGGCCCGGGACCGCGTCGGCGAGGATCCGGGAGCCGCCCGTCGTCCTCACGCCCGCGGTGGCGAAGAGGTCCTTGAGCCCGATCGGCACGCCGTGGAGCGGCCCGCGCGGGCGCCCGCCCATCAGCTCGCTCTCCGCCGCCCGGGCCTCCTCGAGCGCGGCGTCGCCACAGACCGTGATGTACGCGCGCAGCGCCGCGTCGCGCGCCTGCACGCGCTCGAGGTACGCCTGCACCACCTCCACCGGCGAGACGGCCTTCGTCGCGATCGCGCGCGCGAGATCGGTCACCGGCCACCAGCAGAGGTCGCTCATCCTCACACCACCCTGTAGACGATCGCCGGCTCCGCCGCGTCCACCGGCGTGGCCTCCAGTGTGCGCAGGGCGCGCGCCATCGGCGTCGCCAGCGGGAGAAGCGGTTCCAGGTCGGAATCGGCCCAGTCGAACCCGGCCGTCCGCGCCGCCCGGCGCAGGGCCTCGAGATCCAGGACGTCGTCCGTCATGCGCGCGAGGATACCGGGACGGACACGGACGGGGCAAGCGGAAGCCGTCCGCGTCGCGGCGGTGGCGTGGCATCCTGAGGGCGTGACCCGACGTCGCGTCGTGATCGCCCTGCTCGTGCTGGTGGCGCTCGGCGCGCTCGCCGTGCTGGTGACCGTCGTCACCCTCCCCGGCCTCGTGCGCGAGGTCCTGGTGTGGCGGCTGGAGGCGGCCACGGGCCGGCCCGTGGCCATCGGGACCCTCGAGATCGACCTCGGCACCGGCGCCTTCGCCGTGCACGGCTTCCGCATGCTGGACCGCGACGGCAAGACCGTCCTGGCGGAGTTCGAGCGCCTCGACGGGACGCTCCATCACCGCTCGCTGCTCACCTTCCAGGTCCGGGTGGCCGACCTGCGTCTCCTGAACCCGACCGTCCGGATCGTGCGCGTGGCGGCCGACCGGTTCAACATCTCCGATCTGCTGGAGCGGCCCCGGCCCGCGGGGGGTGCCTTCGACCTGCACGTCGACCGCTTCACGCTCGTCGGCGGCCGCGCCTCGCTCGAGGATCGCGTCCTGCAGCCGCCGCGCACCTGGACGGCCGACGAGATCACGATCACGGCGCACGACGTCGGCACCATGAGCGCCGCGGGCACCGCCAGCGCGTCCACGCGCCTCGCGGGCGCCCTGGTCTCGGCGTCCATCGAGGACCTCCGCCTGTTCCCGGTTCATCTGCGCGCCGGCGTCAACGTCCGCGACGTCGACCTCGCCGTCGCCGGCCTCTACCTGCCGCCGAACGCCGCGCTCCTCCCCACCCGGGGCGACGTGCACGGCTCCGCGCGCCTGCTCCTCGACGCCCGCGCGGGTCTCCGCCTGGACGCCGACGTCGTCGTCGAGAGAATGGAGGCGCGCCCGCCGGGGGACGTCGACGCGACGCTCACGGCTCCCCGCCTGGACCTCGCGATCCGCGACCTCGCTCTCGACGACGACCTGGCGGCGCTCGGCCGCCTCGCGGTCAGCGGCGATCTCGTCCTGCGCGATCCGGTCGTGGCCGACGCCGAGCCCCTCGACATCCAGGCGCTGACGGCGACCGTCGAGGGCTTCCAGCGCGGCGCGCAGCCGGGCCGGGTCGCGGTGACGGCGCGCCTGCCCGCCGGCGCCGGCCTCGACGCCGACGGCACTGCCTCTTTGGCTCCGCTCGCCGTCGCGCTGGACGTGCGGCTGCGGGCGGTCGCCCTCGGCCGCATCGCGCACTGGCTGCCCATCGCCGGTCGCCTCCGCGGACTGGCCGAGGCGGACGCGAAGCTCGTCGCCGGTCAGGGCCGCGGCCGCGCGCTCTCGATCACCGGCGACCTCTCCGTCGCCCGCCCGGCCCTGCTCGACGGTGACGAGCCCCGGCTCGCCGCCGACCGGCTCGTGGCGACCGGGGTCGAGTACACCTGGCCCGCCGCGCTCACCGTCTCGCGCCTCCGCCTCGAGCGCCCGGCCGCCAGCGTCGCGCGCGACGCCCAGGGCCGATTCCCGGTCACCGCGCTCTTCGGCCGGCCGGAGGCCGACGCGGCTTCCACCGACGCCGTGGACGCACCGGGCGCGGCGCGGGCGGGACCCCCCGCCGCCTTCACCTTCCGCCTCGGCGAGGGACGCCTCGTGGACGGGTCGCTCGCCTTCCAGGACGCGGCGACCGACGGGGCGCCCGCCCTGCGCCTGCAGCCGGTCCAGGTCGAGGTGCGCAGCCTCGCCTGGCCGGCGGGATCCACACCGGTCGCCGTCGAGCTGAGCGCGCGGCTTCCCGGCGCCGGCGAGGCGACGGCGTCGGGCACCGTCGACCTCGCCTCGCGCCGCGTCGAGGGACAGGTCCGCCTCCGGAACGCCGACCTCGCGATCGCCGCCCCCTGGCTTCCGATTGCGGAGCCCGTGGCCGGGCTGGCGTCCGCGGATCTCGCCGTGACCGGCCCGATCGAGCCCGCCGGTCTCACGATCCGTGGGGCCGCCTCTGTGGATCGACTCCGGGTCGGCGCCGAGCAGCGGCCGGCGCTGACGGCCGTGCGGGTCCGTGTCCGGGACGGCGTTCTCGAGTGGCCGGCGCGCCTCGCCGTCGACCGTCTCGTCATCGCGGGTCCGCAGGTGAACGTCGTGCGCGACGAGCGTGGCGACGTCGCGCTGGCCGAGATCGTCACGCTGCGATCCCGTGCCGGTGGGCCGACCGGTGCCGGCGAGGCCGGCACCACCCCCTGGCGGGTGACCCTCACCGAGACCCGGATCCGCGACGGCGCCGTCACGTTCCTCGACCGGAGCGTCACGCCGCGCGAGGGGCAGGCCGCGCCGCCCGCCGTGACGGTCCGGCCCGTGAGCCTCACCGTGCGCGACCTCGCCTGGCCGGCGTCCGGCCTCGCCACCGTGGACCTGACGGCGCGCATGCCGGCCGAGGGCGAGCTCTCGCTGACGGCGCGGCTGGACCTCGCCGCGCGGACCGGCACCGGACGGCTCGCGCTGCGCGACGCGGAGCTCGCCGTGCTGGACCCGTGGCTCCCGGTGATCGCCCGGGTCGCCGGACGGGCCTCGGCCAGCCTCGAGCTGACCGGCAGCCTGGAGCCGGTGGCCCTCGCCGCCCGTGGCGCGGCCGCGGTGGATGCGGTGCGCGTGAGCGCAGGAGCGGAGCCCGAGATGACCATCGAGCGCGTCGGGGCGACCGGCGTGGACTTCCGGTGGCCCGCGCGGCTGGCCATCGATCGGCTCCAGGTGCAGCATCCCTGGGCGCGTGTCGCCCGGGACGAGCGCGGACAGCTGACCTTGCGCGCGCTCTTCGCGCCGCGCCGGCGCCCACCAGAGACGCCGGGCCCGGCCGGCGGTGGCCCCCCCGCTCCGGGCTGGCAGATCAGCGTCCGCGAGGCACGCTTCGAGGACGGCGCCACCACCATCGTCGACGACGTCGTCGAGCCGGCCGCCCGCTTCGAGATCGCCGGCACGCGCCTCGTCGTCCGCGGCTTCGCCTGGCCGGGGCGGCGGCCCACCCGGGTGCGGCTCGACACGCCGCTCCCGGGGAGCGGGCGCCTGGAGACGCGCGGCCGGTTTTTCTTCGAGCCGGCGCGCCTCGAGCTTCGCGCACGGCTCGTCGGCGTCGATTTGGCGCCCGCGCAGCCCTACCTGCCCTTCCGCGCCCGGGTCGCGGGGACGGCGGACGGCACGGCGACGATCGCGGCGAGCTTCGAGCCCTTCACCCTGACCATCGAGGGAACGGCGAGCGTTCGCGAGCCCGCGCTCACCGACGGCCGGCGCCCGCTCGTCAGGGCCGATCGTGCCGAGCTCGCCGGCGTCCAGTTCACCTGGCCGCCTCGGCTCGCCGTCGAGCGGCTGACCCTCCAGCGCCCGTGGGCCCTCGTCGAGCGCAACGAGCGCCGCGGCTTCCCGCTCGTCGGCCTGCTCCAGCCCCGGCGCCCACCCGGGGAGCGGCGCCGGGGCCGGGGCGCGTCGCGCCCGCCCACCGCGGCGGCCGGGGCCGGACCGCCGTTCCGGATGGAGATCGGCTCGCTCGCGATGGAGGACGGCTTCCTCCGGATCGTCGACCACACGACCGCGCCGAGCTTCGCCGCCGAGCTCTCCGGCGTGGCCCTCGCCGCGGAGGGGTTCGCCGTCAACGTCGAGCGGCGTGCCCGTGTCACGCTGCGCGGCCGGCTCGGCCAGGACGCCGCGCTTGGCGTCCAGGGCGAGATGGCGGCCCTCGGCACCCCCCGCTACCTCGACGCGAGCCTGCAGGCGGAGAACGTCGACGTCACGCGCCTGAACCCCTACCTGGACCAGGTCATCGGCTGGGTCGCGAGGCAGGGGCGTCTCACGGCGACCCTGCAGTACCAGGTCGAGGGTGACGACCTCCGCGCCTTCAACGGGCTCGTGCTGAGCGGGCTCGAGGTCGAGCGCTCCCGCCCCGAGAGCGAGGTCCGACGGCGGCTGGGGGTGCCGCTCGACCTCGCCGTGTCGCTGCTCAAGAACCCCTTCGGCAACATCAACCTCAGCCTGCCGATCGGCGGCGAGACGTCCTCCCCGGACTTCGACTACGGCGACGCGGTGTGGAGCGCGGTGCGCAACAGCGTGATCCGGCTGGTGGTGCTGCCGTTCAGCCTCGTCGGACGCCTGGCCTTCAACGAGGACTCCACCATCGAGTCGATCCGGATCAACCCGATCACCTTCGAGCCGGGAAGCGCGCGGCTCACGGACGCGGCGACACAGCAGCTCGAGCGGCTGGCCGCCCTGCTGCGCGACAAGCCGGAGCTGGGCCTGCTCCTGCGCCCGGTGGCCACCGTCACGGACGCCAACCGCCTCAAGCAGCAGGCCCTCGACGAGCGCCTGCGCGCGCTGGCCCGGGACGACAGCCCCGAGGCGCGCCGCGCGGCGGTGCTCCAGCTCCACGACGAGCTGTACCCGCGGCGCGAGCCGCCCCCGACCCCCGAGCAGGCGCTGCGCCGCGTGCAACGGGCGGCGCCGGTGCCCGAGGCGGCCCTGGAGAAGCTGGTCGCGCAGCGGCAGGCGTCGGCGCGCCAGGCCCTCGTCGGCGCCGGCGTCCCGGCCGAGCGGCTCACGGCGTCCGACCGGCCGGCGGCGGTGGAGGGCGAGGGGGCGGGGCGGGTGGAGTTCGAAATCACGCGCTGACCCCGGTAGAATGGCGCGGCATGGCCGTCCCGCTCGCCGTCGTCGCCGATCCCCGCGCACCGCACTCCCGGCGCACGCTGGCCCTCGATCCGGGCACCTCGATCCTGAGAGCGGCCCACGCCGCCGGCATCGACATCACCGCGACGTGCGGCGGCCGCGGGCGCTGCACGTCGTGCCGCGTGAAGTTCCTCGCCGGGCCGGTGCCGCCGCCCACGATCATGGACGAGGTGCAGCTGGGCCCCGCCCTCGTCCGCGACGGCTACCGGCTGGCGTGCCAGTGCGCCCCGACGGATGCGGCGACCGTGCAGGTGACGCCGCCGCTCGACGAGGACGGCTTCCAGATCCTGGGCGCCGAGAGCGGCGTGGCGCGCCACTTCCACGGCCTCCACCCCGACGCGGGCGTGGACAAGCAGCTGGTCAAGGTCGCGCTCCCGCGCGAGGAGCATCACCAGACCTCCGACGTCGAGCAGCTGGGCGCCGCCATCGGGCTGCCGCCCGCGGACGTTGCGCCCGCGGTGCTCGCCGGCCTGCCCGGTGCGCTCCGCGACGATCCCGACGGCGTGACCGTGACCACCTTCGGCGGCCGCGTCCTCGCCGTCGAGCGGGGCGACACGACGGCAATGCGGTTCGGCCTGGCCGTCGACATCGGGACCACGACGGTGGTGACCACCCTGCTCGAGCTCGCATCCGGCGAGCAGCTCGCGTCCGTCTCGAGCCTGAATCCCCAGTCGGTGTTCGGCGGCGACCTGATGTCGCGCATCGCCTTCGCGCAGTTCAATCCCGCGAACCTCCGCCGCCTGCAGGCGCGCATCGTGGCCCTCCTGAACCAGCACGTCGCCGAGGTGTGCCGGCAGTCGGGCGTCCTCTCCAAGTGGATCTACAAGGTGGTCGTGGTCGGCAACACCTGCATGCACCACCTCCTGCTCGGCATCGACCCGTCGTGGGTGGGGCTCGCGCCCTACGCCCCGGTGATGCGCCACCCGCTGGTCCTTCCCGCGCGCGACCTCTTCCTGAAGGTGGCCCCCGAGGCGCGCGTCTGCCTGCTGCCCATCGTCGCCGGCTTCGTGGGCGCCGACGCGGTGGCGGTGGCCCTGGCCACGCGCCTCGCCGACGCCGATGCCCTGCGCGTGGCCGTCGACATCGGCACCAACGGCGAGGTCCTGCTCGGCTCGCGCGCGCGCGTCTGGGCGTGCTCGGCCCCCGCCGGCCCGGCGCTGGAGGGCGCGCAGATCCGCCACGGGATGCGGGGCGCGGCCGGCGCCATCGACCGGGTCACGGTGGACGGGGACGTCCACGTCCACACCATCGGCGAGACGGCCGCGCTCGGCATCTGCGGCTCGGGGCTGATCGACCTCGTCGCCGGCCTCCTCGGCGCCGGGGCCATCGACGCCACGGGCCTCATCCAGGTCGAGCGGCGCGACGCCCTGCCGCCCGCGCTCGGCGCCCGCATCGTCCAGCGCGGCGAGGAGCGCCAGGTGGTCGTCCTGCGACCGGGCGAGGCCGGCGCCACCCAGGAGATCGTGCTGACGCAGGACGACGTCCGCCAGGTGCAGCTCGCCAAGGGCGCCATCGCCTCCGGGATCGCGATGCTCCTGCACGTCGCCGGCATCCGGGCGGAAACGCTCGACGAGCTCATGCTGGCCGGCGGCTTCGGCAACTACGTGTCCGTGGAGAGCGCGGTCCGCATCGGCCTGATCCCCGACCTGCCGCGCGAGCGGATCCGCTACGTCGGCAACGCCGCGGCGCTCGGCGCGCAGCTGTGCCTGCTGTCCGAGGCCGAGCGGGGCCACGCCACGGAGATCGCCGGGCGGATCGAGCACGTCTCGCTGGCCGCGCACCCGGACTTCGAGCAGCTCTTCGTCGACGCCATGAACTTCCCGGCGGCATGAGCGGTCGCCCGGCCGCCACGAGCGGCGCCGGCATCTCCCGGCAGGCCGTCGGACTCCGCGTGGAGCCGCTCGCCTCCGAGATCGACGCGCGCTGGCTCATGGCCTACGCCGCCGCCCTCGGCGAGACGGCGCCGGGCTGGTACGACACGACCGCCGCCGGCGGCCCGCCCGCGCACCCGATCTTCCCGGTGTGCTACGAGTGGCCCGCCGTGCTCGCCGTCCGCCGGCGCTTCCTCGACACCGCCCTGGCCGTGCGCGGCGTCCACGCCGCGCACCGGCTGATCGCGCACCGTCCGCCGCGCGCCGGGGACCGGCTGCGCACGAGCGCCGAGGTGACGTGCGTCGAGGCGCGGCCCCGGGGTGCCCTCGTGACGGTCCGGCTCGCGACCGTCGACGAGACCGGCGCGCCGGTCACGACGACCGACCACGCCTCGCTCTACCACGGTGTCCCGGTCGTGGGCGCCGCGCCCGGCCCCCGTCCGCCCGCCGCGCCCGAGGCCCCGCCCGCCCCGCGGTGGACCGAGGTGGTCGAGGTCCCGGCGACGGCGGGACACGTCTACGGCGAGTGCGCCCGGATCTGGAACCCGATCCACACCGACGTGGCCGTCGCCCGGGCCGCTGGCCTCGCCGAGCCGATCCTCCACGGCACGGCGACGCTCGCCCTCGCCGTCTCTCGCGTGGTCGCTCGCGACCTCGGCGGCGACCCGGCCCGGGTGCGGGAGGTGTCCGTCCGCTTCACCGGCATGGTGGTGCTCCCGGCGCGCCTCACCGTGCGGGGGCTCGCCGGCCTCGACTTCGACGTCGTCGACGCCGCCGGACGGCCGGTCCTGAGCGGCGGCCGGATCCGCGCATGCGCGGCATGACGCGCCGGGAGCGGCTCGCCGCGGCCGTCCGCGGCGAGCCGGTCGACCGGGTGCCGTACGCCGTCTGGCGCCACTTCCCGGCCGTGGACCGCTCGCCGGCGGGCCTCGCGCAGTCCTCCCTCCGGTTCCACGAGCGCTACGGGTCGGACTTCCTCAAGCTCACGCCGCGCGGCGGCTACACCGTCGTCGCCTGGGGGTGCGTGGAGGCCGAGGCGGTGCGGCCCGACGGCAGCCGCGGCTGCGCCCGCTGCGCCGTGCGCGCGCCCGAGGACTGGCGGCGCATCCGCCCCCTCGACCCCACCGTCGCCGAGGGTTACACCGAGCAGCTGGAGGCGATCGTGCGCATGGGCTTCGACCGCCGCATCGGCGACGCCCCGGTGCTGCCGACGCTCTTCTCGCCGCTCTCCGTCGCGCGCAAGCTCTCCGGCGACCGCCTCGCCGCCGACCTCCGCGAGCACCCCGGGCTCGTGCGCGACGCCCTGGAGGCGATCGCCGAGACGACGCAGCGCTTCGCGGAGGCGGCGCTCGCCGAGGGAGCGGGCGGCCTCTTCTACTCGATCCAGGGGGCGAGCCGGAGCGTTCTCGACGAGGCCGCCTACGCGGAGTTCGGCGAGGCTCACGACCGGCGCATCCTCGGCGCCACCCTCGACCGGTCCTTCCTGACGGTGGTCCACGCGCACGGCGATGCGCTGATGTTCGACCGCCTGGCCACGCTGCCCGGCCACGCGTGGAACTGGGACGACCGCCGCACCGCTCCCTCCCTGGCCGAGGCGCAGGCCCGGGTGGCCGGCGCGGTGGTCGGGGGCCTGGATCAGTGGGCCGTCCTGCGCGACGGCACGCCGGACGCGGCGGTGGCCCAGGTGCAGGACACGCTCGCCCAGACCGCGGGGCGGCGGCTCATCGTCGCGCCCGGGTGCGTCCTCCCCGAGGGGACGCCGGACGCGACCATCGCCGCGGTCGTCCGCGCGCTGGGCGGGCCGCTCCGGCCGATCCCGGGCGTGGCGACCGCCTGATCGATCGGGGCGCGCGTGCGCGCGAGCGGGCGCCGGCTAGCGCGCGACGTTGAAGCGGAAGTGGCAGACCTCGCCGTCGCGGACCACGTAGTCCTTGCCCTCGAGACGGAGCATGCCGCGCGCGCGGAGATCGGCGAGGGACCCGTTCGCGGCCACCAGCTCGTCGTAGCCGGCGACCTCGGCGCGGATGAACCCGCGCGCGATGTCGGAGTGCACCGCCCCCGCCGCGTCCTGGGCCCGCGTGCCGGCCGGGATCGGCCAGGCGCGCACCTCGTCGTCGCCCACGGTGAAGAAGACCACGAGCCCCAGCAGCGCGAAGCACTCGCGCAGCACGCGGCGGATCGCGGGCTCGGCCAGCCCGAGGTCGGCCAGGAACGCCTGCTGCTCGCCCCCGGCCAGCCCCGCGATCTCCGCCTCGATCACCGCCGAGACCCAGCCCACGCGCGTGCCGGCCTGCGCCGCCACCGCTCCGAGCTTGAACGTCTCGACGGCACGCTCACCCTCGGCGATCGCCTTCTCGTCCACGTTGACGATATGGAAGATCGGCTTCTGGGAGAGGAACGTGAAGCCGCGGGCGACGCGCGCCTCCTCCGCGTCGAGCGGGACCATCCGCAGCGGTGTCTCCGCCTCGAGCGCGGCCTTGAGCCGTACGAGCAGGGCCTGCTCGCGCACCTCGCCCTCGTTGCGCTGCTTCCGGAGCGAGAGCTCCAGCCGCTCGAGCCGCCGCTCGATCACCTCGAGATCGGCGAGGAGCAGCTCGGTCTCCAGGTCGAGCACGTCCCGGACCGGAGCCGGCGCCGCGCGCGTCTCGTCGGCGAAGGCGCGCACCACGTGCAGGAGCGCGGCGGCGTTGCGCAGCTCCTTGACGTCGAGGCCCGAGCGCTCGCCCTTCTCGATGCCCGCCACGTCGACGACCTCGAACGTCGCGTAGGTCGTCTTCTTCGGGCGGAAGAGCGCGGCCAGACGGTCCACGCGCGCATCCGGCACGCGGGCCACGCCCGTGTGCAGCTCGGCGCGTCCCCCCTCGTACCGCGAGGTGGGGACGCTCGCGCCGGTGAGCAGGTTGAAGAGCGTCGTCTTGCCGCTCCTCGGCAACCCGACGAGGCCGATCTTCATGCGGGCTACTCTACCAGCCCGTGAGCCACCCCGCCCGCCGTGTCGATCTCCCGGGCGCGGCCCTCGCCCTGCTCGTGTCGATCTTCTGGGGCGCCAACCCCGTCGCCATCAAGGTCGGGCTCGCCGACGCCCCACCGCTCCGCCTCGCCTGGATGCGCTTCCTCGTCGGCGGGGCCGCGATCCTGGTGTGGGCGGCCGCGACCGGGCGGCTCCGCGGGCTCGCGCTCCCGCGCGGCGAGTGGCGGCCGCTGCTGATCCTCGGCCTCCTCTTTACGGCGCAGATCGGCTCCATGAACATCGGCACCGCGCTGACGACGGCTGCCCACGCCACCATCCTCCTGAACATGTACGCCGTGCACACGGTCGTGCTGGCCCACTTCCTGATCCCCGGGGATCGCCTCACCCTGCGGCGGCTCGCCGGCACGCTCGTCGCGTACGCGGGCATCGTGGTGCTCTTCGCGCGCCAGGCGGCCACCGGCTCGCCCACCCTGCTCGGGGACGGCATCATGTTCCTCAGCGCCG
>JAICGY010000082.1 GCA_025922915.1 Candidatus Methylomirabilota bacterium
CGCCCCGCGACCGCCGGCACCGAAGCCGGCCGTCGCCGCGCCGCAACCTCCGGCGCCCAGGCCCGCCGTCGCCGCGCCGCAACCCCCGGCGCCGAAGCCGGTCGTCACCGCGCCGCAGCCACCGGCGCCGCGTCCCGCCGTCGCGGCGCCGCCGGCGCCCGCGCGGGCCGCCCCCGCCGGCGACGCGGGCCAGCCGGCCCGGACGACGCGCCCCCCGTCGGCCCCGAGTCCCCGGACGCCGCCAGATGGCGCCGACCCCGGCGCCATCATCGACTGGCTCCTCCGGGAGCGCGCATCGCGGTAACGCGGCGGCGCCCCCGGTCGTCCTACGCGAACTCCTCCGGGCGCACGCGGTAGCTGATGAGCTTGCGGTAGAGCGTCTTCGGGTCGATGCCGAGGAGGGCCGCCGCCTTGCCGCGGTGGCCCCCGACCTGGCGGAGCGTGGCGACGATGTGCTGCCGCTCCATGCTCTCGAGGCTCCCGCCGGGCGTGGCGGCGGCCGGAGCCGACGGCGTGCCGGCGAGCTCGGGCGGCAGGTCGGCGACCTGGACCTCGTCGTCCTTGGCCAGGATGACGCCGCGCTCGATGGCGTGCTGCAGCTCCCGCACGTTGCCCGGCCAGGTGTACGCCTCCAGCGCCGCCTGCGCCTCCGGGCTCAGGCGCTTGACCCCGAAGCTGACGTTCACGCGCAGGAAGTGGTCGGCGAGCAGGCCGACGTCCTCGGGCCGCTCGCGCAGGGCGGGCAGATGCACGGTGATCGTGTTGATGCGGTAGTACAGGTCCTGGCGGAACTGCCCCGTCCGCATCGCCTCCGCCAGGTCCCGGTTCGTGGCGGCCACGACCCGCACGTCGACCCGTCGCGGGCGCGTGCCGCCGACGCGGAAGAACATGCCGCTCTCCAGCACGCGGAGCAGCCGCACCTGGCTCTCCGGCTCCATCTCGCCGATCTCGTCGAGGAAGAGCGTGCCGCCGTCCGCGAGCTCGATGAGGCCCGGCTTGGCGTTCGCGGCCCCCGTGAACGCGCCCTTCTCGTGGCCGAACAGCTCGGACTCCAGCACCTCGCGCGGCAGGGCGCCGCAGTGGATCGGCACGAACGCGCGCTCGGCCCGCGCCGACCGCTCGTGGATCGCCCGCGCCACGAGCTCCTTGCCGGTGCCGCTCTCGCCCAGGATCAGGACCGTCGAGTCCGTCGGCGCCACGCGCTCGACGATGCGCAGCACCTCGTGCATCCGCGGGCTGCGGGTGACGATCCCGGCGAAGGGCTCGCCGCCCGGGGCGTGGGCGCGCAGCGCCAGGTTCTCCCGCAGGAGCGCACCCTTCTCGGCCGCCTTGCGTACAAGGATCTCGAGCTCCTCGATCTTGGCCGGCTTGGTCAGGTAGTCGTAGGCGCCGAGCTTCATCGCCTCCACGGCGGTGGTGACGTCGGCGAAGCCCGTCATCACGATCACCTGGGGGTGCTCGGGGAAGTCCTGCAGCTCCCGGAGCACCTCGATCCCCTCCTTGCGCGGCATCCGGATGTCGAGCACGACCACGTCGTAGGGCGTCTCCCGGAGCTGCACCAGGGCGGCCTCGCCGTCCCCGACCCCCTCCACCTCGAGCCCGCGCCGGCCCAGCTCGCGCACCAGGAGCTCGCGGAGGTTGCGCTCGTCGTCCGCCACCAGCACGCGGATGGGCCGCGTCATGCCGGCAGCGCCACCAGGAACCGGGCGCCCTGCCCGGGCGCCGACGCCAGCTCGATCCGCCCGCCGTGGTCGGCCACGATGCCCTGGGCGATGGCGAGGCCGAGCCCGGTGCCCTGCCCCGTCGGCTTCGTCGTGAAGAACGGCTCGAAGACCCGCTGGTGTAGCTCCTGGGGGATGCCCGGTCCCTGGTCCTCGAACTCCACCTCGACCTCCCGACGCTGGCGCCGCGTGCGGATCGTCAGCGTGCCGCCGCTGCCCATCGCGTCCAGCGCGTTCGACGCGAGCCCGAGGAACACCTGGCGCAGCTGTCCTTCGTTCACGGTCACCTCCGGCAGGGCCGGGTCCAGCTCGGTCGCGAGGTGGGCGCCGGCGTAGCGTGACTGGTGCGAGAGCAGCTCGATCGTCTTGACGACGAGCGCGTTGAGGTCCGTCGCCCGGCGCCGGCTGTCGGGCTCCCGGACGAACTGCAGCAGGCTTCCGGTGATCTCCTTGCAGCGGAAGGCCTCCTCCTCGATCAGCCCCAGGTAGCGCGGGAAGTCGTCGAGCTCCGGCCGTCCCGCCAGCGTGGGCTCCTTGAGCCGGCCCCGGAGCGCTTCCGCGCAGCCGGCGATCGTGGCGAGGGGATTGTTGAGCTCGTGGGCCACCCCGGCCGCCATGCGGCCCGCGGTGGTGAGGCGCTCGGTCAGCAGGACCTGACGCTCGAGCTGTCGCGCGAGCGTCACGTCCTCCACGACGAGGATGAGGTGCGCGGGATCGTCCACCCCGGCGGCCAGCGGGGCGGCCGTGAGCCGGAAGCGCTTGGCCTCGCCGGCCAGCACGGTCTCCTCCTCCCGTCCCGCGACTCCCGGACCGGCGAGGGCGGCGCGCAGGAAGGCCTCGAGGTCGCCGCCCCGTCCCTCGGGCACGAAGGCCGCGGCCGCGAACGGCCGGCCCGGCGCGGCCGCCGCCCCCAGCACCCGCGCCCCCTCCCGGTTGACGCGGACCACGCACAGGGCCGCATCGAGGACGAGCACGCCCAGCGGCAGGGTCTCCAGCACGACCTCCACGAACCGCTTCTGCCGGTCCAGCTCCCGGGTCCGCCCCGCGACCATGGCCTCCAGCCCCTCGTACAGGCGCGCGTGCTCGATGGCGATCGCCGCCTGATCGGCGAGGGCCATGAGCAGCTCCTCCTCCGCGACCGAGAACTCGTGCACCTCCCGGTGCAGCACCGTGATGGCGCCGATCGCACGCTCGCCGATGCGCAGGGGTACGGAGAGCATGCTGCGCAGCCCGCTCGCCCGGGGCAGATCCGGGTACCGGACGCGCGGGTCGTTCCAGAGGTCCGGGCTCTGGTAGGGGCGCCGGTCCCGGACCGCCAGACCCGTGATGCCCTGCCCCTCGACCAGCCGGACGCGGCCGACCATCCCGTCCGGGAGATCGAGGCTCGCCACCACCCGCAGCTCGCGCGTCGCCTCGTCGAGTGTCGCGATGCTGCAGGAGGCCACGCCCAGCACGGCCTGCGCCTGCTCCATGATGACCCGGATGGTGCGATCGAGATCGAGGCTCGCGGTGACGGCGCGGCCCGCCTCCAGCAGCGCCCGCGTCTCGCGGGCGCGCCGCAGGCTGTCCTCGAACAGCTGCGCGTTGTGCACGGCGATCCCCGCCTGCTCCGCGAAGGCCTCCAGCACCCGCTGGTGGTGAGCGCCGAACGCCGCCGGACGCATGGAGAAGGCGGCGATGACGCCGAGGAGACGGCCGGCGACGCGCAGGGGCACGCAGAGCATCGAGCGGATGCCCACGCGCTCGTCCACGTCGCGCCGCGCCGAGCGCGCGTCCTCCCGCACGTCGTCGACACGAATCGCCGCCCCGCTCAGCGCGCAGTGGCCGATGATCCCCTCGCCCACCGGCAGGGCCAGTCCCCGCCACGCCTCGCCGTGGGCGCCGTGGGCCGCCGCGCAGGTCAGGCGCTCGCCCCCCGGATCGACCAGCCCGATGGCGCAGCCGGCGGAGCCGATCAGGTCGTCGACCGCCGAGCTGATCCGCTCCAGCACGGAGGGCACGTCCAGCCGCGCCGTGATGAGCTGGCTCGTCGTGTACAGCGCGGCCAGCTCCTCGGCTCGCCGGCGGCTCTCGGCGAGGAGCCGGCGCTGCTCGATGGCCGAGGCGAGCGGCCGGGCCAGCTCGGCCACCACCTCGACGTCCTGCCCATCGAACGCCGCGGTCTGCCGGGCGGCGAGGAGCACGCCGCCCACGACGCCGCCACGGGCCACCAGCGGGACGAGCAGCGCCGCCCGGTACCCGCGAGCCACGAGCAGGGCCCGGCTCGCCGGCGGCACGCCCTGCGTCTCCACGTCGTCCACCCGCCAGGGGGCGCCCGTGGCCAGGACCTCGGAGAGCATCGTGCCCTCGATCGGCAGGTGCTCGTCGCGGCCGGCGACACCGGGCATCGAGCGCGCCAGCACGTCGAGCACGTGGAAGGTCCGGCCGCCCTCGTCCAGCAGCGACACGGCCACCGAGTCGAATGTCACGAGGCGCCCCAGACCCTCGGCGAAGGCGCGGAAGACCTCGTCGAGGGAGTCGCCCGAGACGAGCAGCCGGGTGATGTCGTTCAGGGTGGTCATGCGGAGCGCCCGCTGGTGCAGGACCCACACACGCTCGAGAGCCGCCCCGAGGTCGCGGGCGAAGCGCGCGGGCAGCCCGGCGCGGCCGGCGCGGCCGCCGACGAGCGCGAGCGCGCCCACGGGCCGCCCGGCCGGCCCCAGCGCGAGCCGGCGGACTCGCGGGCCCCGGCTGCGCCGCCGCTCCGCCGCCCCGTCCGTGACGAGCCGGCGCAGGTCCTCGCGCCCCGGCGCCCCGCCCGCGGTGACGACGATCGGGCCGTTGCGCGGCGGGTGGAAGGCGAGGGCGCCGGCGGTGGCGCCGGTCAGGCGGACGAGCCGGCGCAGGGTCTGCGCGAGGCCGTCCTCCGGAGACGCCGCCGTGCCGAGCGGCGTGAGCAGATCGGGAAAGACCCGGCCGATCTTCATGCCGCGAGCCCTCGCCGTGCCGGCCCCGCCGAGGCGGCCCTCAGAACGGCCGGAGCACGCGGCCGGGCAGGCTCCCGGTGTGCTCGCCGTGCTTGATGACGAATCGGCCGTTCACGAGCACGTGCTCGATCCCGACGGGGTAGCGGTGCGGGTCCTCGTAGGTGGCGCGGTCCGCGACCTGCTTGGGGTCGAGCACGACGAGGTCGGCCCGGGCCCCGGGTCGGACGTGACCGCGGTCGGTGAGCCCGAGCCGCCGGGCGGGCAGCCCCGTCATCTTGTGGATCGCCTGCGCCAGCGGGAGCAACCGCTGCTCGCGCGCGTACTCGCCGAGCACGCGCGGGAACGTGCCGTAGCTCCGGGGATGCGGCTTGCCGGCGCCGAGCTCCCCGTAGGGGGCGAGGGAGGAGCCGTCGGAGCCGATCATGATCCACGGATGGACGAGCGCGCGCCGGAGATCGGCCTCGTCCAGCTGGAAGAGGATCATGTACGCGCTGCCGCCCTCGTCGCGCAGCAGCTCGAACACGGCGTCGATCGGATCCAGCCCGCGCGCGGCGGCGATCTCCGTCACCCGCTTGCCCTCGGCGTCCTTCCGCTTCGCGCACCAGGAGATCATGATGTTCTCGAAGCCGACCCGATCCAGGACGCCGGCGCCGGGCGTCGGCGTCTCCATCTCCCGGCGCAGGCGCGCCCGCGCGTCCGGATCGTCGAGCCGGGCGACCATGGCAGCGACGCCACCCTCGAGCGCCCAGTCGGGCAGGATCGTGCGCAGCGTCGTGCTGGACGCCGTGTAGGGATAGACGTCGCCCATCACGTCCAGTCCCTCGGCGCGCGCCGCGTCGATGAGCGCCAGCGCCTCGGCGACCTTGCCCCAGTTCGGGCGTCCGGCCGCCTTCACGTGGCTGATCTGCACGGGCAGCCCGCCTTCCCGGCCCACCCGGATGGCCTCGGCGACGGCGGCGAGCAGCGTGGCCCCCTCGCCGCGGATGTGGCTGGCGTAGAAGCCACGGTACCGCCCCGCGGCCTGGGCCACCGCGACGATCTCCTCGGTCGTCGCCCACGAGCCGGGGGCGTAGATGAGGCCGGTCGAGAGCCCCCACGCCCCGGCGTTCATCGCGTCCGCCATGAGCCGCTGCATCGTCGCCAGCTCCGCCGCCGACGGCGGGCGGCGCGCGAAGCCCATGGCCGCGATGCGCAGGGTCCCGTGCCCCACCAGCTGCACCACGTTGAGGGCCGTGCCGTCCCGGTCGAACGCCGCCAGCCAGTCGCCCACGGAGCGCCACGAGAAGTCCATCCCCTTCGGCTGGTAGAGCGCGAAGGCGCGCAGCTCGTCGAGGAACTCCGCGGAGACCGGCGCCGGGGAGAATCCGCAGTTGCCCACGACCTCCGTCGTGACGCCCTGCCGGATCTTGGACTCCGCCCGCCGGTTGCCCCACAGGCGCCAGTCCGAGTGGGAGTGCATGTCGATGAACCCCGGCGCGAGGACGCGGCCGGAGGCGTTCAGCCGGCTGCCCGCCCGCTCCTTCGAGAGGTCGCCGACCACCGCGATCGCCTCGTCGCGCACGCCGACGTCCGTGCGGGCGCCGGCCGCGCCGGTGCCGTCGATGACCGTGGCCCCCTCGATGACGAGATCGAGCATGGCTCAGGCTCCTGGCCGGGCGGCGAAGCCGAGCACGCGCTCGCACCACGCCGCCACGCCGAGCAGTCGCGGCAACCGTCCGGGCGCCTGCACGAGCTGCACCGCCAGCGGCAGGCCGGCGGCATCCAATCCGCTGGGCAGGCTGATCGCCGGCACGCCCGCGCTGCTCCACGGCGCGCAGAGCGAGGCGTCGCCCGTCGCGGCGAGCCCCGCCGGCGCCGTCGTCGGCGCGGTGGGCGACAGCAGCGCGTCGTGCCCCGCCAGCACCGGGATCACGGCCTCGCGGAACGCCAGGCGCGCGCGCTGGGCGCGCACGTACTCGGTGCCGCCCCGCTTGAGCCCCGACTCGACGAGGCTCCGGAGGCCGGGCCCGTAGGCATCGCCGTGCCGCGCGAGGGTCGTCTCGTGGAAGGTGGCGGCCTCGACGGCCAGCACCATCGCGCCGACCTCGTGGATCGTGCCGAGCTCGGCCGGCAGCGCGATCTCGGAGACGCGGGCGCCGGCCCGGGCGAGCATCTCCGCCGCGCGCTCGACGTGCCCGGCCACCTCGGGGCTCGCGCGCCGGAGCAGCTCGCGGGGCAGCGCGACGACGGGGGCGGTCACGGTCTCCGGCTCGAGCGCGGTCCCCGCCATGACCGCGAGCAGCGTGCCCGCGTCCGCCGCGCTCCTCGCGAGAACGCCGACGTGGTCCAGCGACCACGCGAGCGGGATGACGCCGTCGACCGGCACGTCGCCGTGCGCGCCCTTCAGCCCCACGATCCCGCAGAACGCCGCCGGCCGCAGCACGGAGCCGACGGTCTGCGTGCCCAGCGCGGCCGGCACCATCCGGGCGGCGACGGCGGCGCCGGAGCCCGAGGAGGAGCCGCCCGGCGTGTGAGCGAGGTTCCAGGGGTTGCGGGTCGGCGCCGGGTCCCGGTACGCGAACTGTGTGGTCGTGGTCTTTCCGAGCACGATGGCCCCCGCGGCGCGCAGCCGCGCGACCACCGCGGCGTCCTCGGCCGGGCGCGTGTGCGCCCACGGCCGAGCCCCCGCCGTCGTCGGCATCCCGGCCACGTGGATGATGTCCTTGACCCCGATCGGCACGCCGTGCAGCGGGCCCCGCACGCGTCCGGCGCGCGCCTCCGCGTCGCGCTCGCGCGCGGCGGCCAGCGCGCCGGGCTCTTCCAGGTGCACCCACGCCTGGACGTCGGGCTCGAGCGCGCGGATGCGGGCCAGGCAGGCCTCCACGAGGGCGACCGCGGAGAGAGCCCCGCCCGCGATGCGACTGGCGGCCTCCCGCACCCCGAGATCGGTCAGCGGCTCAGTGGACGGCATCGAGCACCTCGGCCACGACCTCGAACCGCCCGAACGACGGCATCAGATAGACGCCCTGGTACCGCCGGGCGATCTCGTGCACGAGGGACTGGGCCATCTCGATGCCCACGCGCAGGGCGCGGTCGCCCGCCTCGCGCAGCCGGCTCCGCACCCCGTCGGGGATCGTGATGCCCGGCACCTCGTTGTGGAGGAACTCGGCGTGGCGGTACGAGTGCAGGGGCAGGACGCCCACCACCACCGGCACCGGAGAGCCGCCGGCCTGGATCAGGAAGCGCTCGAGCTGCTCGAGATCGTAGACGGGCTGGGTCTGCACCCAGCGCGCCCCCGCCTGCACCTTGCGGTGGAAGCGCTCCAGCTCCCGTCCGGGCTCGGAGGCGGCAGGGTTGAGCGCGGCGCCGACGCAGAAGGCCGTCGGCTCGCCGATCGAGTTGCCCGTGGCGTCCAGCCCCTCGTTCATGTTCCGGAGGATGCCGATGAGGCCGATGCCGTCCACGTCGAAGACGGCCGTCGCGTTGGCGTAGTCGCCGGTGCGCGGGGGGTCGCCGGTCATCGCCAGGATGTTGCGCAGGTCGAGGGCGTGGGCGCCGAGGAGATCGGCCTGGATGCCCATGAGGTTCCGGTCCCGGCACGTGAAGTGGATGTTGACGTCGAGCCCGGTGCCGTCGCGCACGAGCAGGGCGGTCGCCAGCACCGACATCCGGACGCGGCCGAGCGACCCGTCGTTGATGTCCACGATCTCGACGCCCTTCTCCTTCAGGAGCTTGGCGCCCTGCACCAGCTTGTCCACGCCGTGGCCGCGCGGCGGATCGAGCTCCACCGTCACCACCAGCTCGCGCGCGTCCAGCTTCCGCTGCAGCGTCGTCGGCGCGTGCGCGGTGGCGACGCCGGGGGCCTCGGGGACCACGACGACACGGGGGGCGACGGCCCGGGACGGGACCGCGGCCGTCCGGCCCGGGGCGCGGCGGTCGAGCACGGCCCGCATGGCGGCGACGTGCGCGGGCGTCGTCCCGCAGCAGCCGCCCACCAGGCGCGCCCCGGCGTCGACCATGCGCCCCGCCCAGTCCGCCATGTAGCCGGGCGAGGACAGGTACATGAGCCGCTCGCCGAGGCGGCTCGGCAGGCCGGCGTTCGGCTGGATCGACAGCGCCACACCGCCGGACTCCGCGTGCATGCGCTCGAGCACGTCGTAGAGGACGGAGGGACCCACCGAGCAGTTGGCGCCGATGGCCTCGACCCCCAGCGCCCGCAGATGCCGCACCACCTCCTCCGGGCCGTGCCCGGTGAAGGTGACGCCCTCCTCGGTGAACGCCATCTGGGCCACGATCGGCAGGTCGGTCGTGGCCCGGATCGCCTCCACCGCCAGCCCGATCTCGGTCAGGTCGGAGAACGTCTCCACGACGAACCCGTCCACGCCGCCCTCGAGCAATCCCTCCGCCTGCTCCCGGAACGCCTCGCGGGCCTCGTCCGGCCCCACGTTGCCGAGGGGCGCCAGGTACTTCCCGAGCGGCCCCACCGAGCCGAGGACCCAGACGTCCCGCCCGGTGCTCTCGCGCACGTCGCGGGCGAGGCGCGCGCCCGCGCGGTTGATGTCGCGGACGCGCTCGTGCAGGCCGTGGACGGCGAGCTTGAACCGGTTGGCGCCGAACGTGTTCGTCTCCAGGCAGTCCGCCCCGGCCGCCACGTACTCGGCGTGGACGGCATGCACCAAACGCGGGTCGTTGAGGTTCAGGACGTCGAAGCAGGCGTCGAGCGACACGCCGCGCCCGTAGAGCACGGTCCCCATGGCCCCGTCGCAGAGCAGCGGCCGCTCCGCGAGTCGACGACTAAACCCGTGCCGCATCCCGCTCCCGCAGCGCGGCGAGGACGCGCGCGACGACCTGGTCGACGCCCAGGCCGGCCGTGTCCACCACGAGGTCGGCCTGGGCGTAGTACGCCACGCGCGCGCGATGGAGCGCGGCGATCTCCTCGGGGCTCCGGCGCTCCAGCATCGGCCGGGCGCCCGTGCGGCGCGCCCGCGCGAGGAGCTCCGGCAGCTCGCCGCGCAGCCACACCACGGTGCCGAGCGCGCGGAGCGCGTCCATCCGGCCCTCCCGGCAGGGCAGCCCGCCCCCCGTGGCGATGACGTCGCCCGTCTTCGAACGGAGCGCCTCCACCGCCTCGGCCTCGAGCCGGCGGAACGCCTCCTCGCCGTCCTGGCGGAAGATCTCGGGGATCGGGCGCCCGTCCCGGGCGACGATCATGTCATCCGTCTCCACGAAGCAGCGGCCCAGCCGCCGGGCGAGCAGCCGCCCGATCACGGACTTTCCCGCCCCCATGAACCCCACGAGGATCACGTTGTCGCCCCGCATCGCCAAGGATGGTATCAGGATTCCCCGCGTCCGGCCGCTTCCCGGCCCCCCCGCGAGGCCGCTCAGCCGTCGCGCCGGGGCTCCACCCAGAGGGCCCGGACGACCTCCCAGAGGCCGCCCATGACGGGCGTGGCGACCAGCGCCCCGATGAGCCCGGCCATGTGCGCCCCCGCGAGCAGCGCCAGCAGGACCGCGAGCGGGTGGAGGCCGGTGGCCCGGCCGACGAAGTGGGGCGCCAGGAACTTCCCCTCCACGGCCTGCGCCCCCCACATGACGAAGGCGGTGACGACCGCGAGCGTGGGCGACTCGTTGAGGGCGGAGAGCACGCCCAGGATGGCCGCGATGGTGGCCCCGACGAAGGGCACGATGTTGAACACGGCGGCCAGGGCGCCGATGAGCAGGCTGTAGCGCACGCCGAGGAGCCACAGGGCGACGGCGATGAGGGCACCCACGAAGAGGCTCGACAGCAGCTGCCCCCGCACGTAGCCCCCGATGCGATCGAGGACGTCGGGCGCCAGGCGTCGCGCCGTCGGCCGGTGCTCGGGCGGCAGGATCGAGAGGAGCATCGCGCCGATGTGCGGCGCGTCGATCACGACGTAGGCGGCGATGACCACGATCGTCAGGAAGCCGAAGGCGGCGCCGAGCGCGCCGGCGGTCGCGCGGAACGTGTTGGCGGCAAGCGTCTCGAGGACGGCCTGCAGGTTGTCGGGCTTCGGCGTCGGCAGTGAGCCGCCCCACCGCCCGACGTAGTACTCGATGTCGCCCACCCAGCCCTTGACGTTCTCCACGAGGCGCGGCAGGGCCTGGAGGAACTGCGCCCACTGCTCGGAGAGCGCCGGCCACAGCAGGCGCCCCATCAGCACGATCACGCCCGCCGCCAGCAGGTACACGAGGAGGACGGTGATCGCCCGCGGCACGCGGTAGCGCTCCCCCAGGCGCGCCGCCGGCAGCATGGCGGCGGCGATGATGAGCGCGGTGAACGCCAGGAGCCAGATCTGCCAGGTCTGGACGAGCAGCCAGATGACGGTGATGACCCCCAGCACCTGGAAGACGAGCGGCCACGGCAGGCGGCCGCGGACGATCACGCGTGCACGGTCCCCCGCGCCGGCGCGCGGCGGTAGGCGCAGCCCCGCATCCAGCAGCGCGCGCACTGGCTGAAGTAGTGGTCGACGCGCGCGGCGACGCCCGCCCCGGCGAGGAGCGAGATCGACTTCACCGGTGTCATGAAGCACGCCGCGTTCAGCGTGACGCCGGCGGGCGCCCCCGGGCACAGCTCGAAGACCCGGCGCTGCTCGACGACGTCCCAGGCGCCGTAGCCGGGGCTGACCCGGTTCGTCACGCGCAGGCCCGCGGCCAGCCCCTGCTGGCAGAGCAGGTCGTTCACGTGCTCGGCCAGGCTCTCGACGGCGCCGGAGCCGACGCTGTCGAGCATCGAGGCGAGCGGCAGCTCCCGCGCCTCCCAGAGCGCGCTCACCTCGCGCTCGAGCGGCTCGCCGATCGTGCAGATCGCGACGGCGACCCGCTCGACCGGGCCCCAGGCGACGTCCAGGCCGGGGATCGCCAGCCGCGTCCCGCCGGCGGTCAGGCCGTCGGCGTCGAGGGCCGTGACGGGGAGCCAGCGGACGACGGCGCGCGGCTCGATCAGGGCGCGGCCGCGGGCCAGCGCCTCGTCGAGGAGCGCGCGGACGGCCGGCGACGGGATGTCGCGCCCCTGCTTGTACCCCTGGAACCGGAGGACCTCGTCCGGATCGATCGCGAGCGGCAGGTCGGTGAGGACCTGGAGCCCGTCGGGGAGGCTCACGTGCGCCGTCGGCTCCGCACCACGTCGGCGATCAGGCGGATGTGCTCGGGATTGGAGCCGCAGCAGGCACCGACGATGCTGCAGCCGGCGTCGAGGAGCGCCGGATACTCGCGCGCCATCGCCGGCGGGTCCAGCTCGTAGCGCACGGTGTCGCCCTCGGTGATCGGCAGCCCGGCGTTCGGGTACGCGATCAGGGGCGCGTCCGTCGCCTGCCGCATCTCGCGGATGATGACGATCGCGCGGTCCGGGCCCCGGCCGCAGTTCATGCCGACGACGTCGGCGCCGGCGGCGAGCAGGCTCTTGGCGACGTCGGCCGGGCTTTCGCCCCACATCGTCCGGTCGCGGTCGTGCAGCTCCTCGTACTGGAAGAACATCGTGGCCATCACGGGCAGGTCCACCACGGCCTTGCAGGCGCGCACGGCGGCGGTGGCCTCCTGCGGGAACATCATGGTCTCCACCGCGAAGAGGTCGACGCCGCCCTCGGCGAGGGCCTCGGCCTGCTCGCGGAAGGTCGTCACGTACTCCTCGTCGGTGACGCCCGCATCCAGGGCGTAGTCGAGGGGCAGCCGGCTCGTCGGGCCGATCGAGCCGGCCACGAACCCGCCCTCCGGCGCCACGCCGCGCGCCAGGCGCGCGCCCCGGGCGTTCAGCTCGCGGGTGCGGTCGCCGAGCCGGTACTCGTCGAGCTTCAGCCGCGAGCCGCCGAACGTGTTCGTCTCGACGATGTCGCTGCCCGCCGCGAAGTACGCCCGGTGGATACCGGCCACCACGTCGGGATGCGTGTCGTTCCAGAGCTCGGGGCACGCGCCGTTCAGCAGGCCCGCCGCGAACAGCATCGTGCCGTAGCCGCCGTCGAACACGAGCGTCTCGCCGGCCCGCACGCGCGCGACGACCTCCCAGCCCCGGGCCCTCACCGGCGGCGCTCCCGACCGCTCACGACGCCACCCGCTCGCCCACCCCGACGAGCTGCTTGGCCCGGACCACGGCGAGGGTGGAGTCCTTGGCGTAGCCGTCGGCCCCGATCTCGTCGCAGAACGCCTGGCTCACGGGCGCCCCGCCCACCATCACCTTCACGCGCGCCCGGAGGCCGGCCCGGGTCAACGCATCGATCGTCCGCTTCATGGCGGGCATCGTCGTGGTC
>JAICGY010000083.1 GCA_025922915.1 Candidatus Methylomirabilota bacterium
GCCGGCTCTTCGTCGTGCGGTCGTGAGCCTGCGTGCTCGGAGACAGGACCTCCACCACGAGCAGCGGCGCGCCTTCAACCCCTCGCGCCGACACGCAGGACTGGTCGGCGACGAGGACGATGTCCGGGACGAAGACGTCGTGGGAGGTGACGATCACGTCGAGCGGCGCGGTGAACACCTCGGCGGGGGGACGGAAGTAGCCGCGTAGTGCAGCCGCGTCTTCAACCGGCCCTCCATCGACGTGCCCTCGTTCCGATTATAGGCACGGCGGAATGACCGGGGAATGCCGGGAAACCCATACACCGGCGCACGGGGGGCTACGGCGCGAGCGCGGCGAGGAACTCGCCGAGCGCGGGGGCCCAGAGGCGCGCGTCGGGGCCGCTGGCGAGGTGGCCGAGGTCGCTGTCGATCTCGACGTAGCGGGCGGCGACGCCGGCCGCCGCCAGGCGGGCCATGACGTCGGGCGCGAGCGCCGGCGGGAAGAGGCGGTCGGTGCGCGAGAGCACGTAGAGGACCTTCGCGCGGATGCGGGGGAACTCGGGGCGGGCGTCGAAGCGCTGGCCGGCGCGGCGGAGCACCACCATCGAGTTCGGGTCGAACTCGCGGGCCCACGCCTCGGCCATCTCGCGCAGGCGCGCCTCGCGGGCCGGGCCGTCCAGCCCGCGCCGCGCCAGCAGCGGCTCGGCGCCGTAGCGGCGCAGCGTGACGATGCGCATGCGCGCCATCGTGCCGGGGATGCCGCCGCGCTCGTAGTGCCAGCCGTCGTTCCAGGCCGGGTCGCGGGCGAACGCGCGGATCATCGCCTCGGCGCTGCGCCCGCGCGCGCCCCACGGCGCGGTGAGGGCGGGCACCACGCCGAGGACGAAGTCCGGGTAGCTCACGGCCCACTGGAAGGCCTGGTAGCCACCGAACGAGGGCCCGGCCACGGCGACCAGGCGCCGCACGCCGAGGGCGTCGAGCAGGGCCTTCTGGGCGGTGACGATGTCGGGCAGCGTGATGTCGGGGAACGCCGGGCCGTAGGGCCGGCCGGTGGCGGGATCGAGGCTCCGCGGGCCGGTGGAGCCGTAGGACGAGCCGAGCATGTTCGACGACACGACGAGATGGCGGTCGGTGTCGATCGGCTTGCCCGGTCCGATGAGCGTGTTCCACCAGCCCGGGCTCGCGTCGTCGCGCCCGCGGCCGGCGGCGTGATGGCTGCTGGAGAAGCCGTGGGTGACGAGGATCGCGTTCCGCCCGTCCGGGGCCAGGCGCCCGTACGTCTCGAACGCCAGCGTCAGCTCGGGCAGCACGCGGCCACTCTGCAGCCGGAAATTCCATGTCGTGAACGTTCGCTCGGCGACGGCGTCGAGCGAGTCGACGGCGTGCGCCGGCTCGAGGCGGAAGCTGGCCGCCGTCGGCACCGGGGCGCAGGCGGCGGCGAGGGCCAGACCGAGCAGGAGCGCGCCCTGCAGACGCATGCCCCTAGCCCTGGAGCCCGTCCAGGAACTCGCGGAGCGCGGGGGCCCACATCGCCCACTCGGGGCCGCTCGCCATGTGGCCGAGCGTGGTGTCGAGCTCGACGTAGCGCGCCGGCACGCCCGCCTTCGCCAGGCGGTCCATGACGCCGGGCGCGAGCGAGGGCGGGAAGAGCCGGTCGGTACGCGACAGCACGTAGAGGACCTTCGCGCGCAGGCGCGCGAAGTCGCGCTCGGCGTCGAAGCGGACGGCGGCCTTGCGCAGCGCGATCATGGAGTTGGGATCGAACTCGCGCGCCCACGTCTCGGCCATCTCCTGCAGGCGGGCCCGGCGCGCTGCCGGGTCGGCCACCGTGCGCGCCACGACCTCCGGCGCGCCGTAGCGCTCGAGCGTCTCCAGGCGCAGCGCGAGCATCGTGGCCGGGATGCCGCCGCGGTCGCAGTGCCAGCCGCCGTTCCAGCCCGGATCGCCCGCAAACCGCGTGACCAGCGCGTCCACCGCGGCCTGGCCGCCCGAGCCCTTCGGCGCCGTCACGACCGGCACGATGCCGCGCACGAAGTCCGGGTAGGTGACGCCCCACTGGAACGCCTGGTAGCCACCGAACGAGGGGCCGGCGACCGCGACCAGCCGCCGCACGCCGAGCGCCTCCAGGAGGCGCTTCTGCGCGCCGACGATGTCGCGCAGCGTGATGTCCGGGAAGTCGGGGCCGTACGGCCGGCCGGTGGCGGGATCGACGCTGCGGGGCCCCGTCGAGCCGTACGAGGACCCGAGCATGTTCGAGCAGACGACGAGGTGGCGGTCGGTGTCGATCGCCTTGCCGGGGCCGATGAGGCCGTCCCACCAGCCGGGCTGCGGATCGGGGGGCGCGTACCGGCCGGCCGCGTGGTGGCTGCTCGTGAAGCCGTGCGTGACGAGGATCGCGTTGGCGCCGTCCGCGGCCAGCCTGCCATACGTCTCGTAGGCGAGCGTCAGGACGGGCAGGACGCCGCCGCCCTCCAGCGCGAAGTCACGGGCCGTGAAGATGCGGGGGGTGACGACCTCGTCCATGGTCTCCTCAGGCGGTGCCGACGTGGAGCGCGATCGTCCCCAGGCCGAGACGGCGCCAGGCGACGTCGCGGAGGCCGGCCGCGCGCATCAGCGCGGCGAGCTCGGCCGGGGTGACGAACCGCTCGACCGATCGGGGCAGATAGGTGTAGGCGGAGCGGTCGTGCGCCACGACGGCGCCGACGAGCGGGACCACGCGGTTGAAGTAGAGCCCGAAGGCGGCGTCCCAGCCCGGCACGCGCGGGCGGGTGATCTCGAGTGCGGCCACGCGGCCGCCCGGCGCCGTCACGCGCCGCATCTCGGCGAGCCCGCCGGGAAGATCCGCCAGGTTGCGCAGCAGGAAGGCGGACGTCACGCAGGCGAACGTCGCGTCGCGGAACGGCAGCGCCAGGGCGTCGGCCGCGAGCAGCGCCACCTGGCCCTCGTTCCGGGCGACGCACTTCACCCGCGCCCGCCGCAGCATCGCCTCCGAGAAGTCCGCGGCCACCACCGGGCGGCGCGGGCTCGCCGCCCGGAGGGCCAGGGCCAGGTCGCCGGTGCCCGTCGCCAGGTCGAGCGCCGGCCCCTCCGGCGCCTCCGCGACGGCCGCCGCCGCCGCGCGGCGCCACGCGTGGTGGCGCCCGCCCGTCATCAGCGAGTTCATCAGGTCGTACCGCCCCGCGATCCGGGTGAACATCGCGCGCACCTGCTCGGCCTTGCCCGCGGCCGGCGGCATCACAGCCACAGCCCGCCGAGGACCGCGACGAGGACGATCACGGCGATGTACCCGTTGACGTTGAAGAAGGCCACGTCGAGGCGCGAGAGGTCGCCGGGGCGCACCAGGGAATGCTCGTAGACGAGGAGGGCGACGACGGCGAGCCAGCCGATCCAGTAGACGGCGCCAAGGTCCATCATCGCGCCGAGCAGGGCCAGGGCCGCCGCCGTCAGCACGTGATTCACGCGCGCCACCCCGAGCGCGGCGGGCACGCCGAAACGCGCGGGGACGGAGTGCAGGCCGCGCGCGCGGTCGAACCCGACGTCCTGGCAGGCGTAGACGATGTCGAAGCCCGCGATCCAGACGGTGAGCGCGAGCCAGAGCACGAGGGCAGGCGGCTCGAAGCGGCCCGTCACCGCGATCCAGCCACCGGCGGCCGCGATGCCGTCGGTGAAGCCCAGGATCCAGTGCGAGGTCCAGGTGAAGCGCTTGGTGTACGAGTAGCCGACCAGGAAGACGAGGGCGAGCGGGGAGAGCGCCAGGCAGAGCGAGTTCAGCATGCCGGCCGCGACGAGCAGGAGCGCCGCGCCGCCGACGGCCAGCAGGCGCATCTGCCCGACCCCCAGCAGCCCGCGCGGCAGGTGGCGGCCGGCCGTCCGGGGGTTGGCCGCGTCGATCCACCGGTCGACCACGCGGTTGGTCGCCATCGCGCAGGTGCGCGCGCCGACCATCGCCAGCGTCACCCAGACGACCGTCCACCACCCCGGCCAGCCGCCGGCGGCCAGGACCATCGCGATGTAGGCGAAGGGGAGCGCGAAGACCGTGTGCTCGAACTTGACCGCGTCGAGCAGGTGGCGCAGCGTGCTCAGAGCCCGTAGTCCTTCCAGCGGCGCTCGACGAGCGCCCGGACGTCGGCGCTCATGCGGATCTCCTCGGGCCAGGGCTGGCCGAGGTCGTCCATCGCGCCCTTCTCCGTGGCGTCGATCCCCAGCTTGCCCCCGAAGCGGTGGCGCACGGCGGCGTGGTCGAGGTCGTCCATCGGCCCGTCGATGATCATGACGTCGCGCCGCGGATCGAAATTGCCGGTGACGCGCCAGGCCACCTCGGAGAGGTCGTGCACGTTCACGTGCTCGCTGACGACCACGATCGTCTTGGCCAGCATCATGAGTCCCATGCCCCACAGCGCGGACATCACCTTGCGCGCGTGGCCGGGGTAGCGCTTGCGGATCGAGACGATCACGAGGTTGTGGAAGACGCCCTCGGCCGGCATGTTCACGTCGACGATCTCGGGCAGCATCATGCGCATGATCGGCAGGAAGAGCCGCTCCGTCGCCTTGCCGAGCCAGTAGTCCTCCTGGGGCGGCCGCCCGACGAGCGTGGTCGGGTAGATGGGCCGCGCCCGCCGCGTCACCGCCGTGAGGCGTAACACCGGATACTCGCGGGCCAGGGAGTAGTAGCCGGTGTGATCGCCGAACGGTCCCTCCACGCGCTGCTCGCCGGGGTCGACCCAGCCTTCCAGCACGATCTCGGCCTGGGCGGGCACCTCGAGATCGATCGTCCGGCAGCGCACCAGCTCCACGCCGCTGCCCCGGAGCCAGCCCGCGAAGACGACCTCGTCCACGCCGGGGGGCAGGGGGGCGCACGCGGCGTAGATCATCGCGGGATCGCCGCCGAGCGCGATGGCCACCGGCATGCGCTGGATGCCGCCGGCGTCGAGGGCGACCCGCTGGTGCTCGGCCCCGCCCTTGTGGGTCTGCCAGTGCATCCCGAGCGTGCGGTCGTCGAACGCCTGTAGACGGTACATCCCCACGTTGCGTGCCCCCGTGCGCGGATCGCGGGTGAAGACGCAGGGCAGCGTGATGTAGCGTCCCCCGTCCGCCGGCCAGCACCGGGGGATCGGCAGCCCGGCGAGCGAGGGGGCCTGCGTCTCGACGATCTCCTGGCAGGGCGCCTCGGTCACCCGGCGCGGGCCGGCCTTCACCACCTCGAGCAGCGTGCCGAGCTTGCGCAGCCGCTCGGCGAAGGTGCCGGGCAGGGTCAGGTCCAGCAGGCGGGCCACGCGGGCACCCAGGTCGTCCAGGCTCTGCACGCCGAGGGCCCAGGACATCCGGTCGTGGGCGCCGAAGGCGTTGGCCAGCACGGGGATGTCGAAGCCCTGGACGTGCTCGAAGAGGAGGGCGACGTTGCCCGCGCCCGGAGTCTTGGAGACGCGGTCGACGATCTCGCTGAGCTCGAGATCGCGCGAGACGGGCGCCGCGATGCGGCGGAGCCGGCCACGCCGCTCGAGGTGCGCGACGAAGTCGCGCAGGTCGACGAAGGCCACGCGCTATTCCCGGTAGTAGAGCTTGACGAGCCAGCCGGCGATGACGGGAAAGGCGAGGCTCGGGACGATGC
Source organism: Candidatus Methylomirabilota bacterium (assembly GCA_025922915.1). Taxonomy (GTDB): domain Bacteria; phylum Methylomirabilota; class Methylomirabilia; order Rokubacteriales; family CSP1-6; genus JAICGY01. Next base: position 5,588 of record JAICGY010000083.1, read on the forward strand.
GGACGACGACGAACCGCCAGCCCATGAGCGGCGCCTCCCACGCGATGATCCGCTGCATGCCGAAGAGCGACCACGCCGTCATGTAGGCCACCAGCGGCGCCAGGGCCGCGCCGGAGTTGGCCAGGGCCACCATGAACGGCACGCTCACCATCGGGCCGCCCGGCGTCAGCACGCCGGCGACGGACGCGATGACGATCGCCCGCAGGCCGCTCTCGCGCCCGAAGTAGCGCGAGACCGTCTCCTGCGGCACGAGCACCTGCAGCAGCCCGGCCACGAGGAGCGCGGGCACCAGGCGCGGCAGGATGAACCAGACCATCGCCAGCCCGTTGCGGGCGCCGAGTCCGGGCAGGCTCGGGTCCTTGAACCAGGCGATGGCGGCGAGGACGACGGCCGCGGCGATGAGGACCAGGCTGGAAGCGTCGAGCCGGAGGGGCGGCATCGAGCGGCAATTATGTCACACGGTCATCCGCCCGGCGGCGGAGGCGGACGCGGGTCAGGCGGAGGCAGCGAGCCCCGGGCGCTGCAGATAATCGAGAATCCGCGTCCACTCGACCGGCTTTGTAAAAACGACGTCCGCTCCCGCCTGCCGGGCTCGCGTCACGAACGGCTCGCCGTAACCGGTGACCACGACGACCCGCACGCGGTGGCCCGACGAGGCGAGGATCTGCCGGATCAGCGTGTCGCCCGGAAGGTCGGGAAGGCCGAGATCGCTCAGGACGACGTCGAATTCCCGACGGCTTGCGAGGTCGGCCGCCTCCCGACCGCTGCCGGTCGCCGTCACCTCAGCCCCCTCGACGCGCAGTAGCACGGTGAAGACCTCGCGGATGTCCGGAGCGTCCTCGACCAGCAAGATGCGCATTCCGTCCAGTGACATGCACTCCCGTCTGGCGGGCCTCACAGCGCCCACGCGGTCCGCCTTTGGCCTAATTAGCAAACGCGATGCCAGGACCTCCGGGACAGGAGGCGATGCGGGTTCAGGCAGGCGGCGACATATACTGGTCGCGTCCCGTGGACCACTTCGGCCAGGGCCTCATCGAGGGTCTCGACGACGGGATCCTCGTCACCGACGCCGGGCTGCGCGTCGTCGGCTGGAACGGGGCGATGGCGCGGCTCACGGGCGTGGCGCCCGACGCCGCCCTGGGCCGCGCCGCGGCCGACCTCCTGACCTTCCTTTCCGAGCCGGACGACGGGGCGCCGCTCGACGTGTCCGCCCTCCTCGGCCGGGCGCTCGCGGGCGAGGCGTGCGCCGCGCGGGAGCGACCGTACGCGCTGGCCGGCCGCAAAGGGTGGCTCGAGGCGCGCTACACGCCGTGGCGCGATGCGACGGGCGGCGTCGCTGGCGTCGTCGGCGTCCACGTGGAGGTGAGCGAGCGCCGACGCCAGGCGATGCGCCTGCGCGAGCTGACCGAGGTCGAGCAGCTCGTGGCCGAGTCGCTGGTGGTCGACGACGTGCTCCGGCGCATCACCCGCGCGGCGGCCAGCCTGCTCGACGCTCCCGTGGTCCAGCTCTGGATCGCGGAGCCGCGCGCGCGGCAGCTGCGCCTGCAGGCGATGTACGGCGAGCCGGGGCACGCGGAGGCTGAGGTGCGGCGCACGCTCGCCTACGGCGAGAGCGTCTCCGGGCAGGCGGCCGAGCAGCGGATGGCAATCTTCGTGGACGACATGGGCGAGGACCCGCGCTCGCTCACGCCGGCGTGGGCCCGGGCCACCGGCATCCGGCGCTTCCTCGCGGTGCCCGTCGTCTCGGGCGACGACCTGCTGGGCGTGCTGGCGCTCCGCACGCGGACCGACGCCATCGCCAGCGAGGAGAGCCGCGCGCTCGCCGGCTCGCTGGCCGCGCGCGTTGCCATCGCGCTCCAGACCGCCCACGGCTACGCCGACGCCGTGCGCCGGGCCGGGCGGCTCAACGACCTGATGATCGTCTGCCGCACCATCGCCGCCTCGCTCGACACCACGGACGTCATGCGCCGCATCGCGGAGGCGGGCGCCGCCCTGCGACCCGGCGCCCTCGCGGCCGTCCACGTGCAGGAGAGCACCGGGGACCTCCGCGCCGCCGCCCTGGCCGGCGAGGGCTGGAGCGACCTGCCGCTGGCGCGACCGGCGGGCGCGGGCCTGCCGGGGCTCGTCTTCGAGGAGCGCCGGCCGGTGCTCGTGCCGCAGCCCGCGCGGCACCCCCGGACGCTGGCGCCCTGGTGGTGGGAGCGGCGGCCGGGCGCGGCCTACTACGGCGTGCCCATCGAGGTCGGGGGCGTGTTCGTCGGCGTGCTGGACTTCATCCCGGCCGAGGGGCTGCCCGACGACGAGGAGCAGGAGGCACTGGGGCTCCTGGCCGCGCAGGCCGGAGTCGCCATCCAGAACGCGCGCGTCTACCGCGACGCCCAGCGCCGCCGCAACGTGGCCGAGATGCTGGCGCACGTCGGGCGCGAGCTGACGGGCACGCTCGACGTCGCCCGCGTCGCCGAGATCGTCTCGCGCAGCGTCGTGGAGCTGCTGGGCGCGCGCGGCTCGGGCTTCTACCGCTACGAGCCGGCGGACGGCACGCTCCACGCGGTGACGTCGGTCGGGTCCGAGGCCGACGTCGTGACGGGAGTGGGGCTGAAGCCCGGGGAGGGCGCCGCCGGCCGCGCCGTGCTCGAACGGAAGATCGTGCAGTCGAGCGACGTGCTGCACGACCCGCTGATCGACCTCCGCCCGCAGTACCGCGAGCGCATGCGCGCCTCCGGCGTCGGGACGGTGGTGGGCGTGCCGCTGATCGGCCGCGACCGGATCCTGGGTGCGCTCACCGTGGGCGATCAGGCCCACCGGGAGTTCGCCCCCGAGGAGCTGCAGGCCCTCCAGGCCTTCGCCGACCAGGCCGCGCTCGCCCTCGACAACGCCCGCCTCTACGCGAGCGCGCAGGAGAGCCTGGCGCGGCTCCGGGAGACGCAGGCGCAGCTGGTGCAGGCCGCCAAGCTCTCGGCGCTCGGCCAGCTCGTCTCGGGCGTGGCCCACGAGCTGAACAACCCGCTCTCCGTCATCATCGGCTACGGGCAGCTGCTCCTGACGCGCGAGATCCCGCCCGCGCTGCGCCGTCCCATCGAGCTGATGGTGACCCAGGGCGAGCGCATGGCGAAGATCGTCGGCAACCTGCTCTTCTTCGCGCGCCAGCGCCCGCCGGAGCGCAGGCCGGTCGATCTCTCCGAGGTCATCGAGCGCACCCTCGCGCTGCGGGCGAGCCACCTGGCCCTGGCTCACGTCGAGATCGTGCGGGACCTCGCGCCCGGCCTGCCGCGGGTGAGCGGCGACGCCCAGCAGCTCGAGCAGGTCGTGCTGAACCTCGTCCTGAACGCCGAGCAGGCCATCCTCGAGGACCGCAGCGGCGAGGGGGCGGCCGGCGACGGCGGCCGGCTCACCGTGCGCACGCGCGCCACGGCCGACGGCCGGACGGTCGTGGCCGAGATCGCGGACGACGGCCCGGGCATCCCGGCGGCGGCGTTGCCGCGGATCTTCGAGCCGTTCTTCACGACCAAGGAGGTGGGCGCGGGCACGGGCCTCGGGCTGTCCGTCTCGTACGGCATCGTGCAGGAGCACGGCGGCGTGCTCTCGGTGCGGAGCCGGCCGGGAGAGACCGTGTTCGCGCTCGCGCTGCCGGCGGCCTCGGCGAGCGAGACGGAGGAGGAGGTGGCGGCGGCGGGGCCGGTGTTCGACGGGGCGGGCCGCGTCGCGCTGGTGGTGGAGGACGAGGCGGACCTGCGCGACCTCATCGCCGCGCTCCTGCGTGAGCAGGGGTGGCGGGTGGAGACCGCGCGCGGCGGCCGCGTGGCGATGGCGCGCGTGCGCGAGGGCCCGGGGCTGGAGCTCATCGTCTCCGACATGCGGATGTCGGACGGCGACGGCCAGTCGTTCTACCGGGAGGTGCGCGCGCTCGACCCGGACCTGGCCCGGCGCTTCGTCTTCGTCACCGGCGACACGGCGAATCCGGCCGCCTGGACCTTCCTGACCCGGTCCACCGTGCCCGTCGTCGCCAAGCCGTTCCGGGCGGCCGCCTTCCACGAGGCGGTCCACCGCGTGATGACGGCCGCGGAGGAGGACGCCCACGCCCGGGCGGCGAGCGCCGGCGAGCCGACCCCGGCGGAGGGTATACTGCCTCCATCCCGATCCTCGAACCCCCGGGGCTGCCCGTAGCCCGCCCTTGAAGGAGGCCCATGGCGCGTAGACGCAATTACGGATTCGAGCGGCGACAGAAGGAAGCGATCCGGCAGGCCCGCCAGGACGCCAAGCGGGAGCGCAAGGCCGAGCGCTCCGATTCCGGCGAGGTGGGCCCCGAGATGGGCGAGGCCCTGGACACCAGCGCCCCCCCTGGCCAGTGGGAATGGTTCTCGCCGAGCCGGGGCCGCGTGATGCACACCTCCCCCGAGCAGAAGCCCACGGTCGACGGAATCGACGACTGGGTCCTGCTCACCGAGGTGAAGAAGGAGGGCGCGGGCGGCGGCTGAGCAACCGCGATCCGGTTGGACGGCGCCCGCGCGTCCGGACGTCACTGGCACCGCGGTTGTAAGTCCCTCCCGTCGCCAGATCCCCCGGGATCCGGCAGAGGAGGAGAGCCATGAAGATCCTCGTCGTCGTCACGGTGACCCTCGCGTTCCTCGTGGGCTCGTTCGCGTGGATGCCGGAGCCCGCCGAGGCCCAGAAGCCCAAGGCCGGAGCGGCGGCCGGGGCGCAGAAGCAGGTCTCGGGCGAGGTCAAGAGCGTGGACCCGGCGAAGAAGACCGTCACGCTCGAGGACGGCACCACCCTCATGGTCAGCGACGCCAGCAAGCTGAAGAACATCAAGCCGGGCGCGATGATCAAGGCGAGCTACAGCGAGAAGGGCGGCCAGAAGGTCGCATCCTCCATCGAGGTCCAGAAGTAGCGTCGGCCGGGGGCGCCGGGGACCGTCGGGGTTTCCGGCGTCCCGCAACGCGGTGAGCGTCTAGCGGGCGGCGCGCGTCCCGGGACCCAGGATGTCCACGTAGCCCGCGCGCTGCAGGAAGTGGCGGATCGTGGGCCCCGCGATGACGTAGGTCTCTCCGGGCATCGGCACGTCGACGTACTGCCCGTCCGGCCTGCCGTGGAACGAGACGCGCGCCGTCCCGAACCCCTCGACGAGGCCGAGCAGCTCGCCCGTGCGCGCGTCGAACACCCCGCCGCCGCTCACGCCGGAGGCGACGGAGGCGTCGATCATCAGGCGCGCGGGCCCGCGGCCGTCGACCAGCTCCTCGAACATCACCTGGCTCACGATGCCGCCCACGAGCCGGAGCCCTCGCCCCCAGGGAAAGCCGACCGCCCACACCGGCGCGCCGAGCGTGGGCACGCCGCCCAGCTGCGTGGGCGCGCACCGCTCCGGCCGCCCGCGCAGCAGCGCCAGGTCGAGCTCGCGCAGCTCGCGCGGCGCGACCACCTCCTGCGCCGGGACCCGCGCGCCGGTGCCGGCGTCGCGGTCGAAGAGCATGGCGACCGTCGCGCCGGCGGGCAGCGCGGTGACGGTGTGCGCGGTGGTGAGGATGACGCAGTCGAGCCCGCCCTGTCCGGCTCGCTGCCCGATCACCACGCCGGACCCGGTGCGGAGCCGCTCGCTCCCGTGCTCGACGAGGACCTGCACGGAGGCACGCAGGACGCGCTCGAGGACGTGATCGGCGTCGGGCTCGGGAAGCCGGGTGACAGAGCAGCCGGCCGCGAGGATCAACAGGATTGCGGCTGGCCAGGCCCGCATGTCCCGATCATCGTAGCACCCGGTTCGCGGATGGGTGAAGCGCGTTCTGGCTCTTTGCCGCGGTGTTGCAGGTCGCGCGCACGTTCGCCCCTCGGGGGGCGTTGGACAGCGGCGAGGGGCGCGGCTACTCTCCCGCCTACGCAGGAAGTGCGGGGAGGGCGCGGATGGAGGAGCTGGCGAGCGGCTACGGGCTCATCGAGGGCCCGGTGTGGGAGGCAGGCGAGCAGGCGCTCTACTTCAGCGACGTCGTGAACGGCGGTGTCCATCGGCTGGGACCGGACGGCGGCGTCACGACCATGGTGCCGCACCGGCGCGGCGTCGGTGGCATCGCGCTCCACGCCGAGCGCGGGCTGGTGGTGGGCGGCCGCACCGTCGCCTACAAAAGCCTGACGGACGACCGCTCCGCGGTGCTGCTGGACAGCGCCGCGATCCCGGGCGCGACCGGCTTCAACGACCTGACGACGGATGCCGTGGGGCGCATCTACGTCGGCTCGCTGGCGTTCAAGGTGTTTGGCGGCGAGCCGCCCCGGCCGGGGCACCTGCACGTGATGGACCTCGACGGCCGCACCCGGGCGGTCGCGGACGGCGTCATGCTGACCAACGGCCTCGGGTTCTCGCCCGACGGCACGCGGCTGTACCACTGCGACTCCCGGTCGGATGTCGTCCGCGTGTACGACGTGCACGCCGACGGCTCGGTGGGCGCGTGGCGCCCGTTCGCCGGCGTGAAGGAGATCCCGGACGGCCTCGCGGTAGCCGAGGACGGCTCCGTGTGGGTGGCGCTGGCACGCGGGGGCGCGGTGCTGGTGCTGTCGGCCGAGGGCGGGGAGGTCCGGCGCCTACCCGTGCCGCTGCCGATGGTGACCAGCGTGTGCTTCGGCGGCGACGACCTGCGCGACCTCTACGTCGTGACCGGCTCGCGCGGCGGGCCGCGGGAGAACTGCGGGACGGTCTACCGGACGCGGGTGGAGGTGCCGGGGCTGCCGGTGGCGCCATGCCGGGTGCAGGTGGGGTCCGCGCGTTGACCCTGCCGGGGCCGTGTGGTCTAATCCTTTCCTGCTGAGCGTGAGCTTGCGCGCCTCGGTGGGGGATCGTCTAGTGGTAGGACGCGTGGCTCTGGACCACGTAGCGGGGGTTCGAATCCTCCTCCCCCAGCCAAGCGCTCCGGCGGCGTGAAGCCGGCCCCATCGTCTAGAGGCCCAGGACACGGCCCTCTCAAGGCTGAAACACGGGTTCGAATCCCGTTGGGGCCACCACCGAAAAACATCAAGAAAAGCCCGGGAAACCGGGCTTTTCGTACGTCTGGGGCGCGACGTCGCGCCGGCGGCAATCTACCGAGAAAAGGCCGGAATCGCCCGCGAAGTGGCAGCGGAATGGCAGCGGAGTTTCAGCGGCGTTTCAGCCGGGTGGGGCGCCATTCGTGAGTCAACTCGCGCTGAGCTAGACTCACCGGCGGGTACATGCATACGGCTTTTCGCGAGGCAGGGTGAATTCAACCGGTCGTCGCAACATTTTCTGACCGAGGTGATTGTAGGACTTTATCAAGCGCCTCGGCCGGTGTTCGCCAGCCGAGCGTCTTTCGCGGCCTGGTGTTGAGGGCGA
>JAICGY010000084.1 GCA_025922915.1 Candidatus Methylomirabilota bacterium
ACGACATTTCACAATGGTACGACCGGTGCACCCGGTGATGCCGGAGCCGCGTGCGCCCCCGCCCAAGCGCGTGCGCTCGTGGCATTCGGCGTGGCGCCGGGCGCGGTTCCGTCGCGCTCCCGCAGGCGCGCTCTGCAGCGGCCCGAGGCCCTCGGCGGTGCCGCGCCCGCCGCGGGCATCGTGTTTGCTGGCTGCGTGCCCTGATGGAGGAGGCAGCCCCCCGGCCGACGCTGCGGCTGGGCGACGCGATCGGTCTGATCGTCGGCACTGTCGTCGGGGTCGGAATCTTCCGGACCCCCTCGCTCGTCGCCGCCAACGTCGACACGCCGGCCTCGGCGCTCCTGGCCTGGCTCGTCGGCGGGATCGTCTCGCTGCTGGGCGCGCTCTGCTATGCGGAGCTCGCGGCGGCCTACCCCCACGCGGGGGGCGACTATCACTTCCTGACGCGGGCCTACGGCGGGCGCCTCGGGTTCCTCTTCGCGTGGGCGCGGCTGGCCGTCATCCAGACGGGCGCCATCGCCATCCTCGCCTTCGTGCTCGGCGACTACGCCGCCTCGCTGTTCCCGCTGGGGCCCGAGGGGCCGGCGATCTACGCCGGGCTCGCCGTCGTCGCCCTCACGCTCACCAACGTCGTCGGCGTCCGCACGGGCGCGCGCGTCCAGAACGTCCTGACCGGCGTCGAGGTGGCCGGGATCCTGCTGGTCGTCGGCGCCGGAATGGCGCTGGCCGGGCCGGCGCCCGTGCTCGACGCCGCCGGCCTGAGCCCGTCGCCCGCCATGGGGCTCGTCATGGTGTTCGTGCTGCTCACCTACGGCGGCTGGAGCGAGGCCGCGTATCTGTCGGCGGAGGTGCGGGACCCCGCGCGCAACATCGTGCGCGCCCTCGTGCTGAGCCTGCTCGCGGTCACCGCGCTCTACATCCTCGTCAACTGGGCCTACTTCGCCGGGCTCGGGCTCGCCGGGGTCGCCGCGTCGAAAGCGGTGGCCGCCGACCTGCTCGATCGCGCGGCCGGCCCGCGCGGCGCCCAGCTCGCCGCGCTCCTCATCGTCGTCGCCGCCACCACCTCGGCCAACGCCGCCATCTTCACCGGGGCCCGCACGGCCTATGCGCTCGGCCGGGACTTCCGCGCGTTCCGGTTCCTCGGCCGGTGGGACCCCCGGGCGGCGACCCCCGTGAACGCCCTGCTCGCCCAGGGCGGCATCGCACTCGCCCTAATCGTCCTCGGCGCCCTCACCCGGCAAGGGTTCGAGACGATGGTGGAGTACACCGCGCCCGTGTTCTGGCTCTTCCTGTTGCTCACCGGCATCGCGCTCTTCGTGCTGCGTCGGCGCGACGGCACGACGCGGCGGCCCTTCCGGGTCCCCCTCTATCCGTTCACGCCGCTGGTGTTCGTGGCCAGCTGCGCCTGGCTGCTCTACTCGAGCCTCGCCTACACCGGCGTCGGCGCCCTCGTGGGCGTCGCCGTGCTCGCCGTCGGCGTCCTGCTGCTCGTCACCGGCGCCGCCACCGGCTCGCCGCGCCCGCTCGCACCCCATGGAGGAGATTGAGATGCATCGGAGGACCGCGCTCACGCTCCTGTTCACCGCGACCCTCGTTCCCGGCGCGCTGGCGCCGGTCGCACGCGCCGCCGAGGTCAAGGAAAAGGCCAAGGACCCCGACGTTCCCTACGTGCCGACGCACGAGCGCGTGGTGGACCGGATGCTCCAGATGGCGCGCGTCGGGAAGGACGACGTGCTCTACGACCTGGGCTGCGGCGACGGGCGGATCGTGATCACGGCCGCCAAGCGCTGGGGCACGCGCGGCGTCGGGATCGACATCGACCCCGATCGCATCCGCGAGGCCAAGGAGAACGCGGAGAAGGCCGGCGTCGCCGATCGCGTCACGTTCATCCAGGGCGACCTCTTCGACGCCGACATCAAGGACGCCACGGTCGTCACCCTCTACCTGCTCCCGGACGTGAACCTCCGTTTGCGCCCCAAGCTCCTCAGCGAGCTCCGGCCGGGCACCCGGGTCGTCTCGCACAACTACGACATGGGCGACTGGACGCCGCAGCAGACGGCGCGCATCTCGCTGCCCAACGGCGACCACGTCGTCTACTTCTGGGTCGTGCCCCGCCGGGCCGCGCGCCTGAGGTAGCCCACCGGGTGCGGCGGCGGCCCGGGTGCTCGGACGCCGTCGCGCCGCTTGCGCCGCTCGCAGGCGGCTGTCTATGCTGCGTCGATGCCCGCCGCCGCCGGCACGCTCGTCCTCCTGGTCCGCCACGGCCTGACCCCGACGACCGGGCGCCGGCTCCCCGGGCGCGCGTCCGGGCTGCACCTCTCCGACGACGGCCGCCGCCAGGCCGAGGCGACCGCGCGTCGCATCGACGCGCTGGGACGGGTGACCGCCGTCTACACGTCTCCCCTCGAGCGCGCGCGCGAGACCGCGGCGCCGATCGGTCAGGCCTTGCACCTCGCCGTGCGCGTCGAGCGCGATCTGGCCGAGGTGGACGTGGGTGACTGGACGGGCGCATCGCTGGCCCGGCTGCGGCGGCGCCGCGAGTGGCAGGTGATCCAGCGCCATCCGAGCGGCTTCCGGTTTCCGGGGGGCGAGTCCCTGGTCGAGATGCAGGCCCGCGTGGTCGGGGCCCTCGGCGAGCTGGTGGCGCGCCACCGGGGGGGCATCGTCGTCGCCGTCTCCCACGCGGATCCGATCAAGGCGGCCGTCGCCCACGCCCTCGGCATGCACCTGGATCTCTTCCAGCGGCTGGTCGTGGCGCCCGCCTCGGTGACGGCCGTCGCCTACCACCCGCACGGCCCCGTCGTGCTCGGGCTCAACGGCGGTGACGGCCTCGCGGAGCTCGCCCGCCGATGAGCGACTCGTTCGATCTCGAGAGCCCCGACCGCTTCACCGCAGGCACCGTCGGCCCGCCCGGCCAGCGCGTCTTCTACCTGCAGGCGCGCGAGGCGGAGGCCGTGGTCACGCTCAAGTGCGAGAAGGACCAGATGAGCGCGCTCGCCGAGTACCTGGCCGGTCTGCTCGTGCGCCTCGGCAGCGTGGTCGAGCCCGCGCGCGAGGAGCAGGAGCTGCTCGAGCCGGTGGAGCCCGCGTGGACCGTCGCCGCCATCGGCGTCGGCTACGACGAGGCGGACGACCGCATCGTCGTGGTGGCCAACGAGCTGGTGGAGGAGGCCGCCGAGCCGGACGCGACGCCGGAGCCCTCGACGGAGACGGAGCCGGCCAGCGCGCGGTTCGCGATCACGCGCGCGCAGGCCGCGGCGTTCGTCGGCCGCGCCCGCACCCTCGTGAAGGCCGGCCGTCCGGTGTGTCCGATGTGCGGTCAGCCGCGCGAGGCCGCGGGTCACTTCTGCCCGCGGGCGAACGGCCACCGCGTCGCGACGACCTGATGGCGGTCTCGACCGGCGTGCGCGAGGTGCTCGCCCGGGGCGCTCTCACCGTCAAGGGACGGATGCCGTGGGCGTCCAACGGCACCTTCCTCGTCGAGGCGGTGCTGGGCGACGCCCGGGCGCTGGCAGTGTACAAGCCCGAGCAGGGCGAGCGGCCGCTCTGGGACTTCCCGGCCGGGCTCTGGCGGCGCGAGCTCGCCGCCTATCACCTCTCGGAGGCCCTGGGCTGGCGGCTGGTGCCCTTGACGATGGAGCGCGACGGCCCCTACGGCGCCGGCTCGCTGCAGCAGTTCGTGGAGGCCGACTTCGAGCAGCACTACTTCACCCTGCGCGAGGACCCGCGCCACCACGACGCCTTCCGGCGTCTCTGCGCGTTCGACCTCGTGGCCAACAACGCCGACCGGAAGAGCGGCCACTGCCTGCTCGCCGGCGACGGCACCATCTGGGCGATCGACAACGGGCTCTGCTTCGGCGCCGAGCCGAAGCTGCGCACGGTCATCTGGGACTTCGCCGGCGAGCCCGTGCCCGCACCGCTCCTCGAGGACCTTCGCGGGCTGCTGGCAGGAATGCCCGCCCCCGTGGCCGCGCTGCTGGCGCCCGCCGAGCAGCACGCGTTGCTCGGCCGCGCGCGGGCGCTCGTCCGCCACGGCAAGTTTCCGCGCGAGCGCGGCGGACGCGCCTATCCCTGGCCGCTCGTCTGATCGTAATGGGGGGCTCCGGGCGGTGCTGATTAGATGGGGGGCTCCCGGCGCCCCCCAAGCCCCCCGACGCTCGCACCCGCCCCGGCGAAGCCGTGGCGGGGCTCGATTCCGCGCGGTCCCCCCCAGCTCGCACCCGCCCCGGCCAAGCCGGGACGGCGCTCGTTGCCGTGCCATACTCGGCCGATGACGCCCGACGGCGCGCCGGCCGACGCCCCGGACGCGGGATACCTCCCGGCGACCGACATGCCGCGCTTCCTGCGCGAGATGTCGGCCTTCGTCGGTCTCGACGAGGCCGACGTGGCCCTCGTCCGGGAGACGGCGCCGCTGGTGCTGGCGCGGGAGGCCGAACTGACGGCGGCGCTCTACGAGCACTTCCTCCGGTTCCCGTTCAGCGCGAAGTTCTTCCTCGGGCCCGACGGCGAGCCCGATGCCGAGCGGATCGCCCGGCGGCGCCACAGCCTGGCGCGCTGGCTGCGCCAGACCGTCGAGGCCGCCGTCACGCCGGAGTCCGCCTACGCGCTCCTGATGATGGGGCTCTCTCACAGTCACCGTCCCCAGGGCCCCGGGGGCGTGGTGCCGTCGCACCTCATGGTGGGCGCCATGAGCCTCGTGCAGACGGCGCTGGCCCGGGCGTTCGAGCAGGAGCTCGGCGATCCCCGCCGGGCGCTGGCGGCGTCCGCGGCCTGGAACCGGTGGCTGCTGGTGCAGCTGGCCGCCCTGCAGCTCGGTTACCTGCCTGCCAGGCCAGTGTGAGCGACGACGGCTTGCGGCCGGCCCCCGGTCGTGCTGGACTGAGGCGGCCGGGACGGAAGGAGGACTGCGATGACGGGGCAGCCGTTCGACCGGAGCGCGCAGGACGTCGGCAACATCGTCGCGCTGGAGCACGTCAACGTACGGATCGACGACCAGCAGGTGGCGACCGCCTTCTACGTGGTCGGCCTCGGCCTGACGCGCGACCCGTACCTGATGGTCGGCCTCGAGAACATGTGGATCAACGTCGGCCACCAGCAGTTCCACCTGCCTACCGGCGGCCCCCAGGTGCTGACCGGGCGCATCGGGCTCGTCATGCCCGATCTCGAGGCTCTGGCCGCGCGGCTGGCCTCGGTGAAGGGCCGGCTCGAGGGCACGCGGTTCACGTACGCCGTCGAGCCCGAGCACGTCGACGTGACCTGTCCCTGGGGCAACCGCCTCCGTGTCCACGCGCCGTCCCCGCGCTTCGGCTCGCTGACCCTCGGCATGCCGTACGTCGAGCTTCCGGTCGCCCCCGGCGCCACCGAGGGGGTCGCGCGGTTCTACCGCGAGGTGATGGGCGCCGGCGCCGCGGTCACGTCGTCGGCCGCCGGGCGCGCGGCCGAGGTGCGCACCGGCGCCCGGCAGACGCTGATCTTCCGCGAGACGGCGGACCCGGTCCCCGCCTACGACGGGCACCACGTCGCCATCTACATCTCGGACTTCTCGGGCCCCTACCGGCGCCTCGGCGAGCGCGGGCTGATCAGCATGGAGAGCAACCCCTTCGAGTACCGCTTCCAGCGGATCGTCGACCTGGACAGCGGCGCCCTCCTCTACGAGATCGAGCACGAGGTGCGCAGCATCACGCACCCGATGTACCGGCGGCCGCTGATCAACCGCAACCCGGCCCAGCGCCAGCCGACCTACGCCCCCGGCCGCGACGCCTTCGTGGGCTGACGGAGGATTTGACAGGCGGCGGCCGGTCCGGCGACAATCCACGCCACATGACGGAGCGCACCGCGCCCCTCGCGACCCTGCTTCTGACCTAGGCGCGCGCCCTCGCGGCGCGCGCCCAAAGCCTCTTTCCGGCCCCGGAAGAGGCTTTTTTGTTTTCACCGAAAGGAGACGCTTGTGGCCCCGAAGGCAGGTCCGCCGGCCCCGATGCCCTTTCACCGCTACCGGCCCGCCACGCCGGTGCCGCTGCCCGACCGCACCTGGCCGGCCCGCGTCATCACGCGGGCTCCCCGGTGGTGCAGCGTGGACCTGCGAGACGGCAACCAGGCCCTGATCGACCCCATGGACCCCGGGCGCAAGCGGCGGATGTTCGACCTGCTGGTGCGCTGCGGCTTCAAGGAGATCGAGGTCGGCTTCCCGGCCGCCTCCCAGCCGGACTTCGACTTCGTCCGCCAGCTGGTCGAGGAGGATCTGATTCCGGACGACGTGATGGTCCAGGTGCTGACGCAGGCGCGGCCGGAGCTGATCGAGCGGACGTTCGAGTCGCTCCGCGGCGCGCCGCGCGCGGTCGTGCACCTGTACAACTCGACCTCCACGCTGCAGCGCCGCGTCGTCTTCGGCCTCGACCGGGCCGGCATCGTGGACATCGCCGTGCGGGCCGCCCGGCTGTGCCGCGACCTCGCGCGCACGATCCCGGAGTGCGACGTCCACTACCAGTACTCGCCGGAGAGCTTCACGGGCACCGAGCTCGACTTCGCGGTGGAGATCTGCGAGGCGGTCATGGACGTGTGGGAGCCCACGGCGGCGCGCCCGGTCATCCTCAACCTGCCGGCCACCGTCGAGATGGCGACGCCCAACGTCTACGCCGACCAGATCGAGTGGTTCCTGCGCCACGTCCGCGCCCGCGAGGCGATCGTGCTCTCGCTGCACCCCCACAACGACCGCGGCACCGCCGTGGCCGCCGCCGAGCTGGCCGTGATGGCGGGCGCCGACCGGGTCGAGGGCACGCTCTTCGGCAACGGCGAGCGCACCGGCAACGTCGACGTGGTCACCCTCGCCCTCAATCTCTTCAGCCAGGGCGTCGACCCGCGCCTCGACTTCTCGGACATCGACGGGGCCCGCCGCCTCGTGGAGCACTGCAACCGGCTGCCCGTGCACCCGCGCCACCCCTACGTGGGCGACCTGGTCTACACCGCCTTCTCCGGGTCGCACCAGGACGCCATCAAGAAGGGATTCGAGGCGCTCGGCAAGGACTACGACGTGTGGGAGGTGCCGTACCTGCCCGTCGATCCCCACCACCTCGGCCGAAGCTACGAGGCGGTGATCCGCGTCAACAGCCAGTCCGGCAAGGGCGGCGTGGCCTACATCATGAAGTTCGAGCACGGCCTGGACCTGCCCCGGCGGCTGCAGATCGAGTTCTCCGCCGTCATCCAGGCCATCGTGGAGCGGACGGGGACGGAGATCAGTGCGGACCGCATCTGGGCCACGTTCGCCTCGACGTACCTGGCGGCGGCCGGGCGCGTCGTGCTCGTCGATCACGCGGTGGGCGCGGCGGCGGGGCGCGGCCGGCTCGGGCTCGAGACGCGCCTGGAAGTGGACGGCCGGGCCTGCGCGGCGCGCGGCGCGGGCGCCGACGCGGTGCTCGCGGGCGCCGAGGCGCTCGCGGGTGCCGGCGTGCCGATCGAGGTCCTCGACTACCACCAGCACGCCGTCGGCGAGGGCAGCGGAGCGAAGACCGTCGTCTACGTCGAGGCCCGGCACGAGCGCGGGCCCGCCCGCTGGGGCGCTGGGCTGGACGTCGATCCGGTCGCGGCGGGGCTGCGCGCGGTCGTCAGCGCGGCCAACCGGGTGTGACCGGACGCCCGGGCCGGGCGCGCCGCGCTACGGTCGGCGCGCGCACGCCGGGCACGCGAGCGCGCGGGCGTCGCGCTGCCCGTAGTCCCGGGCGGCGGCCTCCGGCGTGACGTAGCCGTCGACCACGTCTGCCCGCACGCGGGCGGCCTCGCGCTCGGCGGGCGGGCCGAACCCGCCCGAGCCGGGCGCCTGCATGCACACCTCGGCGCCGGGCGGCGCGGTGAACGGGCCCTTGCTGACCAGCTCCCGCTCGGTGCCGTCGGGGGCGACGACGGCGATGCGCCCGGGGGCGCCGGCCCGGCCGCCGGCCAGGCCGAAGGGGGGCGACTTCGTGCGCTCGAGGCACACGCTCGCCTGGGACGCGTGCCCGAGCACCTTCCACACCCGCTCGACGCCGCAGCCGCCGCGCCAGCGCCCGGGGCCGCCGCTGTCGGGCACGATCGCGTAGCGCTCGATGCGCACGGGGAAGGACATCTCCAGCATCTCGATCGGGGTGTTCATCGTGTTCGAGATCCCGCTCGCCAGCCCGTTGACGCCGTCCTTCGTGGGCCGCGCGCCGAACCCGCCCTTGACCGTCTCGTAGGACACGTAGCGCCCGCCCGTGCGGTGATCCACCCCGCCCAGCGTCAGGATGGCCGACGTCCCCTGCGAGCAGGCCATCACGCGCGACGGCACCAGCTGGGCGAGGGCGCCGAACAGCATGTCGCACACGCGATGCGAGATCTCGTGATTGGCGTAGACGACGGGCGCCGGCGCCACCGCGTGCACGACCATCCCCGGCTCTGCGCGCAGCGTGACGGGCCGCCAGCAGCCGGAGTTCGGGGGCACCAGGTCCGTGGGGTCGGCGACCATCTTGAGCGCCGTGTAGATGCCGGAGGCCGTCACCGTCAGCGGAGCGTTCATGGGCCCTGCCACCTGGGGGTCGGTGCCCGCGAAGTCGACCGTCAGCCGCTCGCCCTGCTTGATCACGTGCATGCGGATGCGGAAGGTCCGATCGTCCTTCTCGCCCTCCTCCAGGACGCCGTCGCCGTCACAGACGTCCTCGAAGGTCGCCTCGCCGTCGGGCAGGCCGGCGAGCATCGCGCGCATCATGCGCTCGGAGTAGTCCATGACCTCGCCCATGATGGCGAGGAGCCGCGCCGGCCCGTGCTTGCGCGCCAGCTCCGCGAGCCGGAGGGCGCCCCGGTGGTTGGCCGCCATCTGCGCTCGTAGATCTCCGCGGCGCTCCTCGGGCGTCCGGACGTTGGTGAAGATGATCTGCTCGACGTCCTCGTTGAGGACGCCCGCCCGGTAGAGCCGCACGGGCGGCAGCCGGAGCCCCTCGCCGTAGATCTCCGTGCTGGCGCCGTAGGAGCCGGGCGTGCCGCTGCCGATGTCGGGCCAGTGCGCGCGCACGCACGCGAAGCCCAGCAGCGTGCCCTCGTGGAAGGCCGGGGAGACGACGTTGACGTCCGGCAGGTGGCTGCCGCCGAAGTACGGGTCGTTGTGGATGAAGACGTCGCCGGGCTCAAAGGTCCTCCACGCCTCGATGACGGCCTTGACCGCGAGCGGCATCGAGCCCAGGTGGATCGGCAGGTCCGGTCCCTGGGCGACCATCTCGCCCCGCACGTCGAAGAGGCCGCAGGAGTAATCGCCCGCCACCTTCAGCAGCGGCGAGTAGGCCGTCTTCGCGAGGACGACCCTCATCTCCTCGGCCGCGCAGTAGAGCGCGTTCTTCACCACCTCGAACGTGGCCGGATCGGTCTCACCCATGGCGACGCTCCATCAGGATGAAGCCACCGGCCTCGACGCGACAGCGCCAGCCCGGCGGCACGACGATCGTGGCGTCCGCGGCCTCGATGACCACCGGCCCCGGGCGGCTGACGCCCGGAGCGAGCGCGGCGCGCGGCACGACCTCGCAGGGCGCGAGGCCGGTCTCCTTGAAGTAGACCTGGCGCGTGGCCGGCACCGCCGGCGCGTCCGCCGCGGCGGCGCGCGCGAGGTCGAGCGCCTGGAGGCGGCCGGCGGCGGCGACGCGCACGTTGACGAGCTGCACGGGCTCGTCGGGGCTCGCGTGGCCGTAGGTCTGCCGGTGCCGCTCGTGGAACTCGGCGGCCAGCCCGGCGAGGGTCTCGGGGGTCACGGGACCGGCGGCCACCGGGACCGTCAGCTCGTAGGCCTGGCGCGGGTAACGGCAGTCCGCCGCCCGCGTCACCTCCCACCGGCCCTCGGGGATCGCGGCGCGGCGCAGCATCACCCGCGCTTCCTCCTCCATCGCCGCGTAGACGGCGGCGATCTCGGCCGGGTCGGCGGTGGCCAGCGACGCGTAGAAGGTGCGCGCGTAGTCGCGGCGGACGTCGCTGGCCACGAGCCCGAGAGCGGAGAAGCCGCCCGGGATGGGCGGGATCACCACGGTCCGGATGTCGAGCTCCTCGGCGAGCCGCGCGGCGTGCACGGGCCCGGCGCCGCCGAAGGCGACGAGCGTGAACTCGCGCGGATCGTGGCCGCGCTCCACGGAGACGATGCGCAGCGCGCCCGCCATCCCGGCGTTCACGACGTCCACGATGGCGGCGGCCGCCTCGAGCACGCCCAGGCCGAGGGGCCGCGCGATGCGCTCCTCGAGAGACGCCCGCGCCCGGTCGTGCTGCACGGGCAGCGCGCCGCCGAGGAGCGCGACCGGATCCAGGTAGCCGAGGACCAGGTCGGCGTCGGTGACGCTCGGGCGGTCGCCGCCCTGCCCGTAGCACACGGGGCCCGGCTCGGCGCCGGCGCTCTCCGGGCCCACGCGCAGCACCCCGCCCGGGTCGATCCAGGCCACGCTGCCGCCGCCCGCGCTCACCTCCGCGAGGTCGATCACGGGCACGCGGATCGGGTGGCCGGTGCCGTGAAGCCAGCGGCGCACGTTGCCGCTGCCGCCCACCTCGTACTCGGCGGTCGTCGTGATCTCGCCCTTCTCGATGAGCGCGGCCTTCGCCGTCGTGCCGCCCATGTCGAACGAGATGACGTCGGCCAGGCCGAGCTGCCGTCCGGCCAGCGCCGCCGCGATGACGCCGGCGGCGGGCCCCGACTCGACGGCCATCGCGGGCATCCGGAGCCCCTCGGCCACCGTGAAGACGCCGCCGCTCGAGCCCATCACCCACGGCGCCGGCAAACCCATGCCGGTGACGGCGCGCTCGAGGCGGTCCAGGTAGGAGGCGAGGATCGGCCCGACGTAGGCGCACACGGCGGTGGTGCTCGTCCGCTCGAACTCGCGGATCTCGGGCAGCACCTCGCTCGACAGGAACACCGGCAGGTCGGGCAGCGCCGCTCGGAGCCGGGCCCCGATCGCCCGCTCGTGCGCGTCGGCGAGGAAGGAGAAGAGCAGGCACACCGCCACCGCCTGGACGTCGTGGCGCTTGATGAAGTCGATCGCGTCGTCGACGTCCTCCATCCGCAGGCGCTCGACGACCCGGCCTTCGGCGTCCACGCGCTCGCGGACCTCGAGGCGGAGGTGGCGGGGCACGAGCACGGCGGGGGCGTCCTGGAACAGGTCGTAGAGACTGGCCCGTGCCGAGCGCCGCAGCTCCAGCACGTCCCGGCAGCCGCGCGTGGTGATCAGCGCCGTCCGCGCCCCCTTGCCCTCGAGGAGCGCGTTGGTGACGACGGTCGTGGCGTGGGCGAGCCAGCCGACGTCGGCCGGAACCACCCCGTGCTGCCGCATGGCGGCGGCCAGCCCGTCGACCACGCCCCGGGCGAAGTCGCGCGGCGTGGTGGACACCTTGAGGACGGCCACCCGTCCGCTCGCCTCGTCGGCGAGCACGACGTCCGTGAAGGTGCCGCCGATGTCGACGCCCACGCGCCAGGTCATCGGCGCGTAGCATACACTCTCGGCCATGGACCCCATCGCCCTGACCCGCCGCCTCGTCGCCATCGACACCGTCAATCCGCCCGGCCGCGAGCGCGAGTGCGTGCGCGTGCTCGGCCGGCTGCTGGAGGACGCCGGCTTCGCCGTCACCGAGCATCCCTACGGCGAGGGGCGGTCGAGCCTGGTCGCCCGTCTCGGCGACGGGGACGGGCCCCCGCTCTGCCTGACCGGCCACCTCGACGTGGTCCCGCTCGGCGCGCGCCCCTGGACCCACGATCCCTTCGCCGGCGAGACGGCCGACGGCCGGCTGTACGGGCGCGGGTCGAGCGACATGAAGAGCGGCGTCGCCGCGCTCGTCGTGGCGGCGACCCGGCTAGCGCCGCGGCTGCGCGCCACCGCCGGCCTCGTGCTCGTCCTCACCGCCGACGAGGAGATCGGCAGCCGCGGCGCCGCTCGCCTGGCCACGATCCCGGGCGCGCTGGGGACGGCCGGCGCCATCGTCGTGGCCGAGCCGACCGGCAACGAGCCCCTCGTCGGTCACAAGGGCGCGCTCTGGCTGCACGCGCGCACGACCGGCGTCAGCGCCCACGGCTCGATGCCCGAGCGCGGAGTGAACGCAGTGGTCCGCGCCGCCCGCGCGGTGCTCCAGATGGAGACGTTCGAGTTCGCGGTGGCGCCCCACCCCGTGCTCGGCCGCCCCACCCTCAACGTCGGCACCTTCGCCGGCGGGCTCAACTTCAACAGCGTGCCCGACGCCGCCACCGTCGGCGTCGACATCCGCACGATCCCGGGCCAGAAGAACCAGGCGGTCCTCGAGCAGCTCGGCCACCACCTCGGGCGCGAGGTCGCCCTCGAGACGTTCGTGGACGTCGAGGGTGTGTGGACCGATCCCGATCATCCGTGGATGGCCGAGGTCTTCGAGGTCGCGGCCGCGACGACGGGCTGGCGGCGTGAGGTGCGGGCCGCGCCGTACGTCACCGACGCCTCGGCCCTGACCCCCGCCTACGGCAACGTCCCGACCGTCATCCTCGGGCCCGGCGAGCTGGCGCTCGCCCACCAGACCGACGAGTGGTGCCGGCTCGACCGCATCGAGCAGGCCGTGGAGCTCTACGTCGAGATCGGCCGGCGCTGGTGCGGGCTGTGACCGGCGGCCGGGACGCGCAATTTGTGGGCCCCGGGCACCGGGCGTAGACTGAGCCTGTCCGTTCGGCCCCTGAAGCTCCTTCGGTCGGTACGTGCGTGCGCCCGGGGTGTGTGATCACCCGTGGCCCCGGGAGGGAGAACGCATGAAGCGGGTCGCCGGCAAGACGCTGATCCTCGTGGTCGACGACGAGCCGGCCGAGCGGCGCGGGCTCGCTCGTCTGCTCGAGCAGTCCGGTTACGCCGTGGAGACCGCGGCGTCAGGAGCGGAAGCGCTCGCGGTCGTGGGCGAGC
>JAICGY010000085.1 GCA_025922915.1 Candidatus Methylomirabilota bacterium
ATGGCCGGTGGTGCCCGAGGTGTAGCACATGCCGAGCGCGTCGCGCTCGTCGAGCCGCGGCCCGTCCTCGACGGCGGGGGCGGCCGCCACCAGCGCCTCGTCGTCGTGGGCGCCGGGCGGGATCTGCGGGTCGTCGGTGTCGCGCATCACGACGACGTGCGCCACGCTCCGGAGCGCCGCGCGCAGCGGCTCCACCACCGGCCAGAGGCTCGCGTCCACGATCAGCACGCGGTCCTCGGCGTGGTTGACGATGTAGGTGATGTCGGCCGCCGAGAGGCGGAGGTTGACGGTGTGGAGCACCGCGCCCATCATCGGCGCCGCGAAGTAGACTTCGAGGTGGCGGTGGGAGTTCCAGGCGAGGGTGGCCACGCGGTCGCCGCGCCGGACGCCGAGCGCGCGGAGCGCCCCGGCCAGACGCGCCGTGCGGTCGGCCCAGTCCGCGTAGGTGTACTTCACGAGGCCGCGGCCGGGGACGCGGGTGCCGAGCGATTTCCTGGCGAAGAGCCGCCGCGCACGCTCGTAGAAGTGCGTGAGCGTGAGCGGGTAGTCCATCATGAGGTCGTGCAGCGGTTTGGCCATCTAGTAGCCTCCCAGGTCCTCCGACGTCGCGCACCGGAAGCCCACGTGGTGGTGGCCGGCCGCCGCCCCGCGCCGGTCGTACGAGTGGCGCGTCGCGACGTGGGCCCCCGCCGCGTCGTCGTCGTGGCTCGCGCCGCGCACGACGACGCGGCCCGAGCCCGTGAACGGCTCCCGCCCGTCGTCGGCGCGGTAAGGGTACGGTCGGAGGACGCTCGAAGTCCACTCGCGGAGGTTGCCGAGCAGGTCGTGCACGCGGTACGGGCTCGCGCCGCCGGGACGGCCGGCAACGGGCTCGGTCGCGCCGTACGGCCGGGCCAGCACGGCGCGGTCGGGGGCGGGCGGAGCCGCCCCCCACGGATACGGCCGCCGGTCGTCGCCGCGGGCGGCCTTCTCCCACTCGGCCTCGGTCGGCAACCGCCGTCCCCGCGCCGCGCAGTAGTCGCGCGCGCCGAACCACGTCACCTCCACCGCGGGATGATCGGCGTGGCCCGGGCGCGCGACCCAGCGGTCCCGGCCGTCGGCGCCGCCGCTCCGCTCGATGCGCGCGTCGGCGTCGTCCGCGTCGTAGCGGCGCTCGCCGTCCGCGGCCACGGGGCCGTGCGCGGTCAGGAACCGCGCGAACTCGGCGTTGGTCACCTTGTGGCGGTCGATCCAGAAGTCGCGGAGATAGACGCGGTGGAGGGGCGCCTCGGCGTCGCTCCCGTCGTCGCGCCCCATCCAGAACGCGCCCGCCTGGACGAGCATGATGCCGTCCGCGCGCGCGGGCGCCGGCCGGCCCGGCGGGCCCGCGAGCCCGGCCAGAACGACCACTAGCGCGGTCAGCGGACGGGCGAGAGGCCGTCTCACGGCGAGAGGTCAACTCTACGACGAATACCCGCCGGGCGCCGGTCGTCTCACGGGCCGAGAGGAGGGACGCCATGCACGACCCGTGGAAGCTCGCGACGATCGGACTGGCCCTGATGGGCACGACCGCGCTCGGCACCGGCGTGACCACCGCCTACCTCGTGCGCCCCGCGGCCGAGCCCGACGACGGGGAAGCTCCCGTGCGTCCGGCCGCTCTGCGCACGGCACAGCTCGTCCCGCCGGCGCGCCCGGTGGTCCGGCCCGCCGCCGCGCGGCCGGCCCCGGTCGTCTCGCCGCCGCCCGCCCCGTCCGTGGCCCCGCCCGCTCCGCCCCGCGTGACGCCCGTGGCCACCCCGGCCGCCGGCGTGCCGGCCGACTGCGCGACCGGCACGGAGCGCGCGATGCGCATCGCCAAGCCCGGCCTCGTGGGCACGCTGCTCGGCGCGGGTCTCGGGGCGGCGGGCGGCGCGATCGCCGACGGCGGCAAGGGCGCGGGGAAGGGCGCCCTCATCGGCGGTGTCGCCGGGGCCGCCCTCGGCACGGGCTACGGCGCGTACCGGACCCAGGACGAGTGCGGGACGATCTTCGGCGGCGAGAGCGCCCCGACGGGGCTCGTGGCGACTCCCGCCGCGACGCCGCCGTCCGCGCTCCGCGACGGCCGCGGCGGCATCACGGTCTACAACGCCCGGTAGCGAGGCCCGCCGGTCGAGCGGAGGGGGCCGTCGCGGCCCCCTCCGGCGTCCGCGCCGCGCGCGCGCCGCGTGGTATCGTGAACGGCCATGCGATCCCGGTGGGACGAGAGCGCGACGCGCGCGCTCGACGGTCTCGACCTCCTCGTCCACGGTTCCCGGCTCATCGGCGCGGAGACGTCCCTGGTGGTGTGGGGCGGCGGGAACACGTCGATCAAGACCCTGGAGCGGGACCATCGCGGCCGCGAGGTCCAGGTGCTGCGCGTGAAGGGCAGCGGCTCCGATCTCAAGTCGGTCCAGCGCAAGGACTTCCCGGGCGTCCGCATGGACGACATCCGCGCGCTCGTCACCCGCGACGACATGGGCGACCAGGAGATGGTGGCCTACCTCGCCCACGCGCTCCAGGAGCCCGGCGGCCCCCGACCCTCGATCGAGACTCTGCTGCACGGCTTCGTGGAGGCGTACGCCGTCGTCCACACCCACGCCGACGCGATCGTGTCGCTGACGAACAACGACCGCGCGCACGAGGTGCTCGCCGCCGTCTACGGCAAGGACGTCATCACGCTGCCCTACCGGCGGCCCGGCTTCCGCATCTCGCGCGCCGTGGCGACGGCGATCGCGGAGGCGCCGGAGGCCCGGGCCCTGCTCCTCGAGCGCCACGGGACGATCACGTGGGGTGCCACCGTCCGCGAGGCGTACGAGGCGACGATCGAGCTCATCACGCGCGCCGAGGCGGCGATCGCCGAGCAGCGCCGCGGAGGGGCCGTCTTCGGGCCCGCCCGCGTGCCCCCCCTGCCGCCCGCGGCACGCCAGGCGGCCGCGGTGGCGCTGGCGCCCCGCCTGCGCGGGCGGCTCTCGCGGCCCCGGCGCGTCGTGCTCGGCTTCGACGACAACGCCGACGTCCTCGACTTCGTCGGCGCCGCCGAGACGGCCGCGCTCAGCCAGGTGGGCCCGGCCACCCCC
Organism: Candidatus Methylomirabilota bacterium; assembly: GCA_025922915.1. Classification (GTDB taxonomy): domain Bacteria; phylum Methylomirabilota; class Methylomirabilia; order Rokubacteriales; family CSP1-6; genus JAICGY01. Next base: position 3,075 of record JAICGY010000085.1, read on the forward strand.
GACCACACGATCTACACCAAGCGCGTGCCGTGCTTCGTCGAGACCGACCGCGCCGACGACCCGGGCGCGCTCTGGACGGCGGTGGAGCGGGCGCTGGAGGCGTTCGGCCGCGACGACACGGCTTACTTCGAGGCCCACCGCGTCCCGGGCGCCGAGCAGCTGGACGCCTCGCCGCGTGTCGTGCTGGTGCCCGGGCTCGGCATGTTCACGGCCGGGCGCGACCGCCGGACCGCGGGGATCGTGAGCGACATCTACCACCACACGATCCACGTCATCGGCAATGCCGCCGCGTTCGGGCGCTACGTCTCCCTCTCCCCCCGCGACGCCTTCGACGTCGAGTACTGGCCGCTCGAGCTCTACAAGCTCACGCTGGCGCCGCCCGAGAAGGAGCTGGCCCGGCGCGTGGCGCTGGTCACCGGCGCCGGGTCCGGCATCGGCCGCGCCGTCGCCCGCCTGCTCGCCGCCGAGGGGGCGCACGTGGCCGTCACCGACGTCGACGAGCCGGCGGCGCGCGCGGTCGCGGACGAGATCGCGGTCGCGGGCGGCGCCGGGCGCGCGCTGGCGCTGCCGCTGGACGTGACGAGCGAGACCTCCGTGCGCGCGGCGTTCGAGGAGATCGTCCTGGCCTACGGCGGCCTCGACATCCTCGTCTCGAACGCCGGCGTCGCCCACTCCGCGCCGGTGGACCGCATGGCGCTGGCGGACTGGGAGCGATCGTTCGCGGTGAACGCCACCGGGCACTTCCTCGTCGCCCGCGAGGCGCTGCGGGTGCTGATCCCCCAGGGGCTGGGAGGCGCCCTGGTGTTCGTCGCGACCAAGAACGTCATGTCGCCGGGCAAGGACTTCGCGGCGTACTCCGCGGCCAAGGCGGCCGAGGCCCAGCTGGCCAAGGTGCTGGCCCTCGAGGGCGCCCCGCACGGCATCCGCTCGAACATCGTGAACCCCGACGCCGTGTTCCAGGACTCGAAGCTGTGGTCCGAGGACGTGCGGCGCGAGCGGGCGGCCGCCCAGGGCATCGCGCCGGACGCGCTCGAGGACTTCTACCGCAAGCGCAACCTCCTGGCCGCGCGCGTCCTGCCCGAGGACGTGGCCCACGCGGTCCTGTTCCTGGCCTCCGACCGCGCGGCGAAGACCACGGGCTGCACGCTCACGGTGGACGGCGGGCTCAAGGACGCCTTCCCGCGGTGACGGCGTGATGCGGTTCGGCGTGCAGCTGTCGTCGGTCCGGCCGCCCGAGGAGCAGTTCGCCCTGGTGCGGCGCATCGAGGCGCTCGGCTTCGACTCCGTGTGGACCGGCGATCACGTCTCGTTCCACAACCCGCTCCACGAGTCGCTCACGCTGCTCGCCACCTACGTGCCGATCACCCGGCGCCTCCGGCTCGGCACCGCGGTGTACCTGCTCGCGCTGCGGTCGCCGGCGATCGCGGCCAAGACGACGGCGACGCTCGACGTCCTGTCGGGCGGGCGGCTCGTCTTCGGCGTCGGCGTGGGAGGTGAGAACCCCAAGGAGTTCGAGCTGTGCGGCGTGCCGCACGGCGAGCGCGGCGCCCGGGTCACCGAGGCCATCGACGTCGTTCGCGCGCTCTGGCGCGACACGCCCGCCTCCTTCAAGGGTCGCTTCACGCGGTTCGAGGACGTCTCGATCGACCCCAAGCCGGTCCAGCGGCCGGGGCCGCCGATCTGGATCGGCGGGCGCTCCGACGCCGCGCTGCGCCGCGCGGGCCGGCAGGGCGACGGGTGGGTGTCCTACGTCGTGCAGCCGGAGCGGTTTGCGCAGAGCGTCGGCAAGATCCGGGCGGCGGCCGCCGCCGCCGGCCGGCCACTCGACGGGTTCGCCTTCGCCCACCTGGCGTTCCTCACGATCGGGCGCGACCGGGAGTCGGCCCGGGCCGCGTGGGTGCGCGGCCTGACCCGGCGGTACCGCCAGGACTTCGCGCCGCTCGCGGACAGGTACGGCATTCTCGGCACGGCGGAGCAGTGCGCCGAGCAGCTCGCCCGCTTCCGCGAGGCCGGGTGCACCGACGTGCTGGTGAGCCCGATCGCCGAGCGCGGCGACGAGGCCGAGCAGCTCGAGCGGGTGGCCGCCGACGTGCTGCCCCGCCTGCGCTGACCGATGGCCGACCTGACGGGCGGCGATCTCGTGGCGCGCGTCCTCGCCGGCGCGGGCGTCCGGCACGTCTTCACGCTGTGCGGCGGCCACATCCTGCCGATCTACGACGGCTGCCTGCGCGAGGGCATCCGCATCGTCGACGTGCGGCACGAGCAGGCGGCCGCCCACGCCGCCGACGCCTACGCGCGCCTCACGCGCAACGTCGGCGTGGCGCTCGTCACCGCCGGGCCCGGTGTGACGGACGCCGTCACCGGCGTGGCCAACGCGCACGCCGCGCGCAGCCCGCTGCTGCTCGTCGGCGGCGCGGCGCCCCTCGGGCTGCGCGGGCTCGGGGCGCTGCAGGAGATGGAGCAGGTGGCGCTGCTGCGGCCGATCACCAAGGGCGCGTGGACGGTCGCGGAGACGCGGCAGATTCCCGAGGTGCTCGCCACCGCGATCCGCGTCGCGCTGTCGGGCCGGCCCGGCCCGGTGTTCGTCGAGATCCCCGTCGACCTCCTCATGACGGTGGTCGAGGACCGGCTGGCCCCGATCCCGACGGGCTACGTCCACCGGACGCCGGCGGCCGGCGATCCCGCCGCCATCGACCGGCTGGCCGCGCTCCTCGCCGGGGCCGAGCGGCCGGTCGTCCTCGCCGGCAGCGGCGTGTGGTGGGACGACGCGGCCGGCGCGCTCGCCGCCTTCGCCGCCGCCGCCGGCGTCCCCGTCTTCACCAACGGCGCCGGCCGCGGCAGTCTGGCGGCCGATCACCCCATGGCCTTCGCGCAGGCGCGGGGCTTCGCCCTCGGCCAGGCCGACGTGGTCCTCGTGCTGGGCGCCCCGCTCGACTTCCGGCTCGGCTACGGGCGGGCGCCGACCTTCGCCGAGGACGCGCGGGTGGCGATGGTCGACTGCGACCCGGAGGAGCTGGGCCGCAACCGGCCGCTCGAGATCGGGATCGCGGCCCACGTCGGCCGGGTGCTGGCGCAGCTGACGGACGCGCTGCCCCGCGGTCTCGCCGATCGCGCCGGGCCGTGGCGCCGTGCCGTGGACGAGAAGGAACGGGCGGCGCGGGCGCGCCTGGACGCGCTGGGACGGGCCGACGACGTCCCGGTCTCGCACTACCGGTGGGCGGCCGAGATCGCCCGCCACGTCGGCGCGGAGACCATCGTCGTCGGCGACGGCGGCGACGTGGTCGGCTGCGCGTCGAAGATGGTCCGGCTCGAGCGCCCGGGCCAGTGGCTCGACCCCGGGCCGTTCGGCTGTCTCGGAGTCGGGCCGCCGTTCGCGATCGCGGCCAAGCTGCTCCACCCCGATCGCCCGGTGCTGCTCGTCGCCGGCGACGGAGCGTTCGGCCTGAACGGCATGGAGATGGAGACGGCCGTCCGCTTCGGCTTGCCCCTCACGTGCGTCGTCGGCAACGACGGGGGCTGGGGACAGATCCGCAACCCGCAGCTCTCGTTCTTCGGCGCGGAGCGCGCCGTGGCGACCTCGCTGCCGCACAGCCGCTACGACCTCATGGTGCAGGCGCTGGGCGGCCGCGGCGTCCTCGTGACCGCGCCCGAGGAGATCGGTCCGGCGCTGGAGCGCGCGCTGGCATCCCACGACGTCTGGTGCATCAACGTCGTCCTGGACCCGGCCGCCTACCGGCGCACCGGCCAGGTCTCGATGGCGATCTGACCTGAGAGTCACCATCCTCTGTCCCCACCTGCGCATCGCGGGCGGGGTGCGCGCGATCCTGACCTACGCCGACCGGCTGGCGGCGCGCGGGCACGCGGTCACCCTCGTCGTGCCGGCGCGGGGGCGGGCGCGGGCGGCGTGGCGCCGCTGGCAGCGCGCGGGGCCCGGCTGGATGCCGGGCTTCCGCCCGGCGGTGCGCTGGGTCGACCGGTGGCGGCCCCACCGGCTGCCGGAGGCGGACGCGGTGGTCGCGACGGCCTGGCAGTCCGCGGCGCCCGTCGCGGAGGCGCCGGCGCGCTGCGGCGCCAAGCTCTACTTCGTGCAGCACTACGAGAGCCTCTATCACGGCGACCCCGAGCGCGTGGACGCGACGTATCGCCTGCCGCTCGCCAAGGTCGTGATCTCCACGTGGCTCGCCGAGATCATGCGCACGCGCTTCGCCACCGAGGCCGAGGTCCTCGTCACGCCGGTGGACCCCGCGCTCTTCCACCGGGTGCCGACGACGGTGGCCGGGCCGCGCCCGCGCGTGCTGATGCTCCACCACGAGTATCCGTGGAAGGGCGTGGCCGATGGCCTCGAGGCGGTGGGGCGCGCGAAGCGCCGCGTGCCCTCGCTGCGCCTCGTGGGGTTCGGCGTCAAGCCGCCCCGCGGGTTCACTCCCTACGACGAGTTCCACGCCAACCCGCGGCAGGACCGCCTCGCCGCCCTCTACAGCGGCTGTGACGTCTACCTCTGCCCGTCGTGGGACGAGGGCCTCGGGATGCCGTCGATGGAGGCGATGGCGTGCGGGGCGGCGCTCGTGACCTACGACAACGGTGGGTGCCGCGACTACGCGCGCGACGGGGAGACGGCGCTCGTCGCGCCCCGGCGCGACGTGGAGGGCCTGGCGGCCCGGCTGGAGCGGCTGGCGACCGATGGGGCGCTGCGCGCCCGGATCGCCGCCGCCGGGCGCGCGCTCGTCACGACGGCGTTCGACTGGGAGCGGGCGGTGCGCCGGCTGGAGACGCTGCTGCAGGCTCGTGCTGGGCCTCGACCCTGAAGGCCAGGGCCTCGATCTCGCGCTCCAGCTCGGTGAGCCGCCGGGCGAGCCGGTCCCGCTCCTCCCGGAAGGTCCGGGCCAGCGAGACTACCGCCTCGATCAGTCTGCGCTCACGATCGTCCGCCGCCGCCCTCTCGCTCATCGAGCCCCCTGCCCCGGACGTGGCTGCCGGGAGCAGCAAGGTCGATGCCGGCCCGCCGGCCCGACGCGGCGCGGACTTGCGGCCGGCGACGCCCCGCCGCTCGCGGTCGCGATGACACTGTGACGTCCCGGTGTGCGCCAGCGTGACACCGGCCCGTGCGCCCGGGATGCTAGAATCAGCGTCGTCATGCCGATTTACGAGTACGAGTGCGGCGGCTGCCAGCGCCGCGTCAGCCTCCTCGTCCGGAGCCTGACGGCCGCCGCCTCCCCGGCCTGCCCCCGGTGTGGCTCCACCGCGCTCACCCGCCTGATGTCGCGCTTCGCGACCATCAAGAGCGAGGACGCCCGCCTCGAGTCGCTCGCCGACTCGGCCGACGTGGCCGGGCTCGACGAGAACGACCCGACCAGCGTCGCCCGCTTCATGAAGCGCATGGGGCGCGAGCTGGGCGACGACCTCGGGGACGATTTCGAGTCGGCGCTCGACGAGGCCATGGCCGAGGGCGAGGGCGGGGAAGGGGACGGCAGCGAGAGCGACGGCGAATCGCTCGGCAGCGCGGCGGCATCCGACGACCTGTGAAGGTTGAGGTCCTCGACAGCCTCGAGGCCGTGGGGCCCGGCGCCTGGGACGCGCTCGTCGCCGGCGCGCGCCTGCGCTCGCCCTTCCTGGCGTGGACGTGGCAGCGGGAGTGGGCCCGCGTGTTCGCCGACGGGCAGCGCATCGAGGTGCGCCGGGTCGTCGACGCCGGCGGCCGCCTCGTGGCCCTGCTGCCGCTCCACGCCGAGGCGCCGGGGCGCCTGGCGCTGCTCGGCGGGGCCGACGTCTCCGACTATCTCGACCTGATCGCCCTCGAGGGCCGCGAGGAGGAGGCGTGGAGCGCGCTCCTCCACGGGCGGGCGGCGGACCACGCCGTGTGGACGCTGCACGCGGTGCCGGCCGCCTCGCCGACCGTGCGCGCGCTGCCCGGGCTGGCCGACGGGGCGGGGCTCGCCGTGGACACCGCGCTCGAGGAGCGCTGTCCGGTCCTCGATCTTCCCGGCTCCTGGGACGCCTACGTCGCCTCGCTCTCCGGCAAGCACCGTCACGAGATGACCCGCAAGCTCCGCCGCTTCGCTCGCGAGGAGCCCGCCGGCCGCGCGGTCTGCGTCGAGGGCGGCGCGGTGGAGGGGCGCCTGGGCGAGTTTCTCGACCTCCACCGCCGCTCGCGCACGGGCAAGGCCCGGTTCATGGACGCCCGCATGGAGCGGTTCTTCCGCGCCGCGATCCCGGCGCTGGCCTCGCGCGGCGCCGCGCGGCTGTGGTTCCTCGACCTGCCGGGGGGCCCCGTCGCGGCGTTCGTGACGCTCGAGTGGGATGGCGTGGTCGGCCTCTACAACTCGGGATTCCGGCCGGAGCGCGCCTCGCTCTCGCCCGGGCTCGTGCTGCTCGCCCATCTCGTCCGGGACGCCATCGCGCGCGGCCGTCGCCGCTTCGACTTCCTGCGCGGCGAGGAACGCTACAAGTTCGAGTTCGGTCCGGTGCCGGAGGACGTCTACGCGGTGACGGTCCGCCCCGCCTCGTGAGCCTCCGGGTCGCGCTCCTCTCCGTGCACACCTGCCCCCTCGCCGCGCTCGGCGGCAAGGAGACGGGCGGCATGAACGTGTACGTACGCGAGCTCGCGCGGGAGCTCGCGCGCATGGGCGTGGCGGCCGACGTCTTCACGCGCTCGCAGGACCCCGCGATCCCGCGCGTGGTACGGCTCGGGGCCGGCGCGCGCGTCGTGCACGTGGCCGCCGGCCCGGAAGCCCCGCTGCCCCGCACGCGCGTGCCCGACCACGTCGAGGAGTTCGTCGACGGCGTCGACGCCTGGCGGCTGGGGCAGGGAATCGAGTACGACCTGATCCACGGCCACTACTGGCTGTCCGGGGTGGCGGGCCTGGCGCTGCGGGCACGGTGGTCCACGCCGCTCGTGCAGATGTTCCACACGCTGGCGCGGCTGAAGAACGCCGCCGGTCGCCCCGACGATCGCGAGCCGGCCGCCCGGGTCGCCGAGGAGGCGCGCATCGTCGCCCTCGCCGACCGTCTCGTCGCCGCGACGGTCGTCGAGCGCGCGCACCTCGTGACGCACCACGGCGCGGACCCCGCCCGCGTGGCCGTCGTCCCGTGCGGGGTGGACACCGACCTGTTCACGCCCGGCGACCGGGCGGCGGCGCGGGCGGCGCTCGGGCTCGATGACCGCCCGGTCGCGCTCTACGTCGGGCGCCTCACGCCGATCAAGGGGCTCGAGACGCTCCTGGACGCGATGGCCCGCCTGCGCAGGGGAGGGAGCCGGGCGCGGCTGCTCGTCGTCGGCGGCGACCTGGACGAGCCCGTGGACGGCCACGTCGCGGCGCTCCGCGCACGGGTGGCCGGGCTCGGGCTCGACGACCGGGTCCGCTTCGTGGGCCCCCAGCCGCAGGACGCGCTGCGCGCCTGGTACGTGGCCGCCGACGTCGTCGTCCTGCCCTCGTACTACGAGTCGTTCGGCATGGTGGCCCTGGAGGCGATGGCGTGCGGCCGCCCGGTCATCGCCTCCCGCGTGGGCGGCCTGCAGACGACCGTGCTCGACGACGTGACGGGGCTCCTGGTGCCCGACCACGACGGCGTCGCCCTCGCGGCCGCGATCGAGCGGGTCCTGGACGACGGGAGCTTGCGCTGGCGCCTGGGCCGCGAGGGCGTGCAGTGGGCGGCACGCCACCGCTGGCCCTGCGTGGCCGAGGCCATCTGCCGGGAGTACGCCGCTCTCACCGCGGACGCCGCGTCCCACGTGGGCGCCGGCCGCTGCCAGGAGTGATCCGCTCGCCGGACTGACGACGGCGACCCGTCCTGTCAGGTGGCGCTTGTGGTCATGCCGGTCCGACCACTGTGCTACACTCCGCGGGATCGTGGCCAAGCTGCTGGACGTGCTCGATCTGGAGACGCATTTCGCCACGCGCGGCGGCGTGGTGCGTGCCGTGGACGGCGTGTCCTGGGACGTCGAGGAGGGCGAGACCGTCGCGCTCGTCGGCGAGTCGGGCTGCGGCAAGTCCGTGAGCGCGCTGTCGATCATGCGGCTGGTGGCGGCGCCGGCCGGGCGGATCGTCGGGGGCCGGATCCTCTTCAAGGGACGCGACCTGCTGGCGCTGTCCGAGGAGGAGATGCGCCGCGTCCGCGGTCGCGAGATCGCGATGATCTTCCAGGAGCCCATGACCTCGCTGAACCCGGTGCTGTCGATCGGGCGCCAGCTGACGGAGGGCCTGGAGATCCACCTCGGGATGGCCCCGTCCGCGGCCCGGGACCGCGCGGTCGAGCTCCTGGCGATGGTGGGCATCCCCGACCCCGCGCGGCGGCTCCCGCAGTACCCGCACCAGTTCAGCGGCGGGATGCGGCAGCGGATGATGATCGCCATGGCCCTGGCCTGCAACCCCGCGCTGATCCTGGCCGACGAGCCGACCACCGCGCTCGACGTCACCATCCAGGCGCAGATCCTGGAGCTGCTGAAGAACCTGTCGCGGCGTCTCGGCGTCGCCATGCTCATCATCACGCACAACCTCGGGGTCGTCGCGCGCTACGCCGACCGCGTCAACGTGATGTACGCGGGGCGAATCGTGGAGCGCGGCACCGCGCGCGAGCTGTACGCCGACCCGCGGCACCCGTACACGCTGGGGCTGCTGCGCTCGGTGCCGCGGCTCGACGAGCCGCGGCGCTCGCGGCTGGCGCCGATCGACGGCCAGCCGCCGGACCTCAGCCGGCTGCCGCCCGGCTGCGCGTTCAATCCGCGCTGCGGCTTCCGTGTCGAGCGCTGCGAGCACGAGGTCCCGCCGCTGCTGGAGGCGGGCGGGCCGGGGCGCGTGAGCGCGTGCTGGGAGCTCGAGCGCCTGAAGCGGGAGCCGGTCGGCACGGGAGGGCGGCCGTGACCACCGGCGTGGCGGCCGAGCGCGTGGGCACGGGCGCGGCGGCGGAGGACACGCTCCTCGAGGTCCGCGACCTGGTCAAGCACTTCCGCGTCGGGGGCGGCCTGTTCAGCGGCGGCGGCGGCCTCGTGCGGGCGGTGGACGGTGTCAGCTTCGCCATCCGGCGCGGCGAGACGCTGGGGCTGGTGGGCGAGTCGGGCTGCGGCAAGACCACCACCGGCCGCTGCATCCTGCAGCTGGAGCGGCCGACGAGCGGGCAGGTCATGTTCGAGGGCCGCGACCTGACGCGGCTCTCCGAGGCCGAGCTGCGGCCCGTGCGCCGGCGCATCCAGGTCATCTTCCAGGATCCGTACTCGTCGCTGAATCCGCGCATGACGGTCGGGCAGATCGTGGCCGAGCCGCTGGCCGTGCACGGCATCGTGCGCGAGGCGGGCGCGCGGCGGGACCGGGTGCGGGACCTCCTGCAGCACGTCGGCCTCCTGCCCCGGCACGCCGACCGCTACCCGCACCAGCTCTCGGGCGGCCAGCGCCAGCGCGTCGGCATCGCCCGGGCGCTCGCCGTGGATCCGGCGCTGATCGTCTGCGACGAGCCCGTGTCCGCCCTGGACGTCTCCATCCAGGCGCAGATCATCAACCTGCTGGAGGACCTGCAGCAGCGCCTGGGCCTCACCTACCTGTTCATCGCGCACGACCTGTCCGTGGTGCGCCACATCTCCGACCGCGTCGCGGTCATGTACCTCGGCAAGATCGTCGAGATCGGTCCGGCGACCGACATCTACTCCGAGCCGGCGCATCCGTACACGCAGGCGCTGCTGTCGGCCGTGCCGCTGCCCGACCCGCGCCGCGAGCGTGCCCGGCGGCGCATCGTGCTCGAGGGCGACGTGCCGTCGCCGTCCGATCC